>NZ_JBALSS010000001.1:295274-311824 GCF_036967045.1 Bacillus sp. JJ1609
TTTGCTTCTGCCGGCGGAGTTGAAGTTTCGGAGTTTCTAGGAGGCGAAACTAGACAAGCGACTCGAGGGGCTAGGCGCTGGAGCTGGACAATTCTCGAAGTGAATTTTATCCTTTCTTATGCTTTAAAAAACAAGCAGCTAATAAATTAGCTGCTTGCTTAATGGCTTAAGATGAATTTTTCCTCTGCTTCTTGGGCTCTTAACGGTTTAGCAAAATAAAATCCTTGCGCCTTTTCACAATCGGCGGCTATAAGGAAATCTACCTGGCTTTGTTCTTCGACGCCTTCTGCCACGACTTCCATCCCCAGGCTTTTGCCTAAATGGATGATTGTCGTGATGATTGCCGCATCTTTATCATTATATTTAATGTCTCTGACAAAGCTTTGATCTATTTTTAGAACATCAATTGGAAACTGCTTTAAATAACTTAAAGAAGAATATCCTGTTCCAAAGTCATCTACTGAAATGGTAATCCCCAAATCTTTTAATTTTTTTAAGATAGGAATCGTTTCTTTCGTATCCTGCATTGCCCCTTCAGTAATTTCTATTTCTAGCAGGGATGGTTGTATCTGATATTGATCAATTGCATTCTTGATGATTCTAACAAGATCAAGCTGCAAAAATTGCTTTGGAGAGATATTGACTGCAATCCTGATAGGCTTGCCTGCCTTTTCATTCCACTCTTTAATTTGCCTGCATGCCCAATCAATGACCCAATTGCCTATCGGGATGATCAGCCCGGTATCCTCGGCAAGCGGGATGAATTCAGCTGGAGAAACGAATCCCAACTCTTTGCTATTCCAGCGCAGCAATGCCTCAAAACTTTTTATTTCATTCGTAAACAAGTTAATTTGTGGCTGAAAATATAATTCCAATTCCTCGCGTTCAATCGCCTTTCGCAAATGGGCTTCAAGAGCAATGACATTGATGCCTGTAGATTGCATGTCTGCACGATAAAATTGATAATGCGCCTTCCCTTTTTCTTTCACACTATATAGGGCTTCATCTGCATTTTTTATCAATGTCTCAGAATCTCTCCCGTCATTTGGAAAAAGGCTGATGCCGATGCTCGGTGTAATATAGTATTCTTGCGAATTAAAATAAAAGGAATCCATGAACCGGCACAATACTTTTTGGGCAAATTCCCCGGCTGCCTGTCTGTCTGTATTCTCCAGGACAATCATAAATTCATCCCCGCCCTGGCGGTATACTGTGCAATATTCTTTTTGAATTTCAACTAATCTATCAGCCACTTGCTTCAATATTTGGTCACCGACACTATGGCCAAGCGTGTCATTTAAATACTTAAATCGATCTATGTCTATAAAGAGAAGAGCAAATTCATCATTTGTTCTTTTTTTCCTGTTAACCAAATCATCAAGCTGATCAAGAAGTGCACGTCTATTGCGCAAGCCAGTCAGCTGATCATGGAATGCCATGTATTTTATTAGTTCAGTACTTTTTGCCTGATTCGAAAGGTCACGGAGAATAACATACACTCCCTTTATTTCCGAATCGATAACGATTGGGATTGTTTTTAGTTGAATCGTTAAATGCTGTCCCTTCCGATGTATGAAACGGCAATCAATTGACTCCATAGCGTTTCCTAGCTTGGTCTCTTCTAAGATGCTGCTAAAGATTGGTACATCAGATTCGCATATCAGACTAAAAATCTTTTTGGATTTCAACTGTTTAACAGTATAGCCTGTAAGGGTTTGTGCAGCTGGGTTTACGTCGAGGATTTTCCCTTTCAGGTCTATTGATAAAACAGCATCCAGGTTATGATCGATCAGTGAACGATACCTTTGTTCACTTTCTATCATCCTTTGCTTTTCCATAAAGTTTTCGGTAAAATCACGTGTCACAGCAACGACAAATTCAATATCGCTGTTTTCTCCGTAAATAGGAGTAAGCAAGGTTTCACCTAGGACCTGCCGACCATGGTCAAGACTTACTTCATCGTAAAAAACAACAGCTTTCCCGGTATCAACTGCCTTCTGATAATGCTTTTTCATTGGGTATGCTCGATGGAATGGCAATACTTCCTCCATGGTCTTGCCGATGTCCAGTGAATCCATCCCAGCATGATACATACCGTTTTCATTGGCATATATATAACGGAAATGCTCCCCTTCTTCAACCCTCATAATAAAAACAAGATCTTTTACATGCTTAAAAATGATGTCTGTAATCATTGTTTCAATTTTTTTTGATGTAGGATTAGTCCTTTTATATGTTAATCGTGCTTGCTTAGTCTGATTCATTTAACCATCCTCATTCCAGAAGTACAAAAGTACCTGCTCCATGTTTCTGAAATAGTGTTATATTCCTATTTTAACTTTAACAATGAGTAAAAACGACAATAATTTTTAAATATTAAAAATTTTTCGCCAAAAAAAGACATTTTCACACAATATACAGAATAAGTGAGTTATGAAACTCCAGCATACACCCGGCATAAGCTGAGTTTAGAGGAGGAGATTCCATGCAACACATAGTGAAACCAGGCGAAACACTTGCCGTCATTGCCTCAAATTACCGGCGCAGCCTTAGGCAAGTTCTTTCAGTGAACCCCTCAATTACAAATCCAGCTCTTATTTACCCTGGACTACGGATCATCATTCCTGGGCTGCCTGATCCATATTCGATTCCGTACTCTATAACTGTTTCATTAATGAATAAAAGACTGACATTATACCGATCTGGCCAAGTTGTAAAAACATATCCTGTGGGAATTGGGAAAATGCTGACAAAAACACCCGTTGGCGAATTTGTCATTGTGAATAGAGAACCAAATCCCGGAGGACCTTATGGAGTCATGTGGCTCTCGCTCTCCAAACTGGGATATGGGATTCACGGGACAAACAATCCCTCATCAATCGGCAAGGAAGTCTCCAAAGGATGCATCAGAATGCAAAACAGAGATGTTTTAGAGCTAGCCAGGCAGGTTCCAAATGGAACTAGAGTAACGATAATCAGATAAGCTGCTCTCCGTGCTACATGTGAATTGCATATATGGATAGGCTTTCATTTCTCAATTAAACAAAAAGAGGGTATAATAAAATTATCTTGAAAAGAGAGCCTAAAAGAAAGAAAGGAGCCTATCCATTGAATAATGAAAGAAACAAAATTCCCCAACTCCGTCCAACGATTGAGAACCTCTCACAAGCAATCTTCACTGTGAATCGTCATGCCAAAACTGCGCCAAACCCAAAATATTTATATCAGCTAAAACATGATGCAATTAAAAAGATGCTTAAGGAGGGGAAGGCTAAAAAAACAGGCCTTCATTTTTCCAACAACCCTAGGAACAGTCAGCAGCAATCAGATGTACTCGTCGTTTGCGGTGATTACACCTTCCATATTCCGCCAACCAAACTTGATTTCGAACAGCTTCCCCATTTAGGAAAGCTTGATCAATCAGTAAGAAATCCCAAAGCCTCCATTTCATTAAACAACGCAAAAAAATTACTGGCGACATATACTGGATTAAAGGAAGCCCAGGAACCTGTAGGCACAGGCAAAACGAGACAGTATGCAAAACCAGTTTTCAAGAAACTTGGAGAACGCTACCCATAAAGAAAGCTGAACGAATCAGCTTTCTTTTTTTTGCTTCAAACGCATTGCTGGATTATTTGTGAAAAATGGATTTTACAAAACCAGCTCATCAATTTTTAGGACAAGATCACCAATGTCAGGTTTGCTTATTTGAGCATCAGCACCAACGACAGTTCCTTTATGCTTCAGTTCATTTGTGATTAAAGAAGAAAAGATTATGACAGGCAGTTTTGATAGAACTGAATGCTCTTTGATTCTTTTGGTAAGGTGATGCCCATCCATCTGAGGCATTTCAATATCTGTGATCACCAGCTGCACTGCATCTCTGAAATCGTGGATATTTTCCGCCAAATGTTCAAGATAGGAAATTGCATCCTTTCCGTTTTCAAAAAACTCAAGATAATGATAGCCTGCTTCAGACAAGGTGTCATGAAGCATTTTACGCAGCATGGCTGAATCTTCCGCAATCACAATTCTTTTATTTGATCGTTCCCTGGGTCCCAATTTTTTGACTTCACTCATTTTAATACCTGAATCAGGATTTATTTCTAGAAGGATTCTTTCAAAGTCCAGGAACAAAATCATTTGCCCTCCCAGCTTTATGACGCCGATTACTTGGCTTTCAGCACCCTGGTATATTTCCGACGGTTTTTCAATCTGTCCCCAGGAAATGCGGTGTATCTGGGTTACGCTATGTACATGAAAAACGGTCTTCTGCTGGTTAAATTCTGCAACAATAAACTTATCAAGATGGGACTGGGCAGAACTCGGGAGACCAAGAGCAGCCGCAACATCCACTACTGGCAGCACTTCTCCACGCAACTCCATTATTCCCTCCACAAATGGGTGGGCATGCGGAATGGCAACAACTGGAACAGGATTGAGGATTTCTTTTACTTTCATCACATTTATGGCAAACTTATTTTCACCGATACTGAACTCTACAATTTCAAGCTCATTCGTACCGGCCTCTAATAAAATACTGCTATCGTTCATTTCATTCGTCCTTCCGATTTTGAAGTAAAACTATTTTGAAATACGTTTCATTATACTTATTATCGGCTGTGAATTCAGAACTGTTTAGATTGAAAGTATTCCTGGCTGCAAACATAAAAAATGTCTCTTTAATATAAAACTTAAACAGTTCGTTCGTTGCATATAAAAAAGCAAACCGAAAATCGGTTTGCCAGCAGATTTTACGTTATTTTACGAGTGTTCTGCCGAGCGCCTCGTCCACTTGCTTTTGATGGTGCAGATCATGCTGGATGAAATCCGTAACATACTCCTCAACCGTCAATGAATGCGTGGATATTTTGAAGGAAACAGCAAGCTTCTCACTGTTAGTTTGCTCTAGCAGTTCATGATAGCCTCTTCGTGTGTCAAGCAGTTCATCAAGGATTTGCTCTTTTGAAGTCATCTCAGCATACTCTCGGGCACGGTCGTTTACACGTTGGAAATCCGGATATGACGGTAGTTCAGCTCCTTCTATAAAGAAAGGAAAGCGTTCTGCAAGCGAATATTTGTCCCATAGCAACAGGTGTGCTATAACCGCTGCTACGGACCACTTTCCTTCGCTAAGAGGTTTGTGCCATTCTCCATCTTGTAATTCCCTTAATGAATCTGCCCATTGGTCAAAATCTCTATAATGCTGTTTCATTTGTTCTATATTCATTTTTTCTCCCCTTCCTTGTTATTCATAATAAATAATATTCTCCAAAGAGGCCAAATAACCTTTTATCATGTTTACACCTTTTCGCTTTAACATGTTAAAATAGGGATATTCTTTCGGAGGGATGATAGTCGTGGAGCATTTAATAAACAAAAAGGTAAGAGAGATAGAGATTTCAGGCATCAGGAAGTTTTTCAACTTGGTTGCAGATGTTAAAGATATGGTGCAGTTAACCATTGGCCAGCCGGACTTTCCGACACCGGATCATGTAAAAGAAGCTGGTAAAAAAGCTATTGATAATAATTTTACTACATACACACATAACGCTGGTTACCTTCAACTTAGGCAAGCAGCGGCTAACTTTTACCAACAAAAATATAGCGTTGATTATTCAGCCGAACACGAAACGATTATTACAGCAGGTGCCAGCGAGGCCATAGATATAACTTTCAGGACAATCCTTGAGGAAGGCTGCGAAGTGATCCTTCCGGCACCGGTTTATGTTGGATACGAGCCTATCATCAAGCTGTGCGGTGCGATTCCTGTTTATGCAGATATTAGGAAAACTCAATTCCGCATGACTGCTGAATTGATTGAAAGCCTGATAACTGAAAAAACGAGATGTATTGTTCTTCCATACCCATCAAATCCGACTGGCGTAAGCCTAAACGAGACAGAACTTAATGAGATTGCTCAGCTCGTTAAAGATAAAGAGATCTTCATTCTTGCTGATGAAATATATAGTGAGCTTGTTTATGAACAACAACATGTTTCAATTGCCCAATTTATCAAGGATAAAACGATTGTGATCAACGGGTTATCAAAGTCTCACTCCATGACAGGCTGGAGAATTGGAATGCTTTTCGCTCCTGAATATCTAGCGAAGCACATTTTAAAAGTCCATCAATACAATGTGACCTGCGCTACCTCCATTTCGCAAATGGCCGCATTGGAAGCTTTGACGAATGGGATCAATGACGCTGAGCCTATGAAGAAGGAGTATGCTTTAAGGCGGGATTATGTTTACAACCGACTTACTTCTATGAACCTTGATGTTATCAAGCCTGAAGGAGCTTTTTACTTTTTTGTAAAAATCCCTCGTGAAAACATAACTTCTTTTGATTTTTGCATGGAGCTTGTGGAAAAGGTTAGGCTTGCGGTTGTTCCCGGAAGTGCCTTTTCTGAGCTTGGCGAGGGATATTTCCGTTTGTCGTACGCATATTCAATGGATACGCTTAAAGAAGGTTTAGACCGCCTTGAAAATTATCTGAACAGGTAAAATTATGTGGTTGCCAATAGAAAAGCCGTTCCCCTTCGGAACGGCTTTTCCCTTTTACCCTTTATATTGTCCGTTATTTTTCGGAGCTTTTTCTTTTTTTGCTTTATCCTTATGGATTTTGTTTGTTGCTGCACTTCCGATTTCATGCGAAAATTCCGAATCAATTGCTGCAGAATCGAAACCCTTTTTATTTTTTTGCTGCGGATCATTCTTCTTCGTTCTTTTTGCCATAGCAATCCCCTCCTTTTGTTTTAGTATTTTACCTAAAGGAGATGCTATGACTTGAAAATATTAAATGGATTTCTTATTGTTTCCAATACTTATATAGGGCCTGTGTACCGCTTTTTTCTTCACCTTTTCCGACCAGCTGTTCATAGAGTGACAAAGCAAGTGATAAACCAGGTACTTCCATATCCATCCGTTTTGCTTCGTCGAGGGCAATTTTCATGTCCTTGATAAAATGCTTGATATAAAACCCTGGTTCAAAGTTTTCAGCGATCATACGAGGTGCCAGATTTGAAAGTGACCAGCTTCCTGCTGCACCAGTAGAAATACTTTTCAATACAGTTTCCGGATCTAGGCCTGCTTTTTCAGCATAAATGATGGCTTCACAAACCCCGATCATATTTGACGCAATGGCAATTTGATTGCACATTTTTGTATGCTGCCCTGCCCCTGCTTCCCCCTGGTGTACAATGTTCGTACCAAGAATATTCAACAGCGGTTCAATTTCCAAAAATGCTTCACTGTCCCCTCCAACCATGATGGCGAGCTTGGCCTCCCGAGCACCAACATCTCCACCCGAAACAGGCGCATCGAGGGCATTCATATCTTTTTCCTTGGCCTGCTGATAAATTTTCTTTGCGAGCGATGGTGTCGAAGTCGTCATATCAATCAAGTACGTTCCAGGTTTCCCGTTTGGGATCAAGCCATCTTCACCCAAGTAGATTTCTTCCACATCTGCGGGATAGCCCACTATTGTAAAAACAACATCCGATTTCTTCGCGACATCGCCGGGAGAATTAGACCAGACCGCACCATTTCCTAGTAGTTCATCAGCCTTTTCCTTTGTTCTCGTATACACCGTGACTTGATATCCTGCATTCAATAAATGGCCAGCCATACTTTTCCCCATCACACCTGTGCCAATAAAACCAATCACTGTATCTTCCTTGGATAACATATGTATACCTTCTTTCCTTAATAGTTAAGTTCATTTTATCATTACATTTCATCTTTTGGCATTGATGTTATTCGTGAAAATTCCTTAAGAAAACAATAACCATATATATATAAAAGGCCGAAGAAAAATTTCTCCGGCCTTCCAGAACGATCTACAATTTTATGCGCAATGATTATATACCCATATTTCAGTCGTTCAAACCTATTAATTAAATTGATTTAACCATACCGCCATCAACAAGAAATGAGCTGCCTGTCATATATGAATTAGCGTCAGAAGCAAGGAAAACAACCACCTTTGCAAACTCCTCCGGCTTTCCGTAACGCCCTAAAGGAATGGTTCCCTTAACTCTTTCTTCGACTTCTTCACGAGAAATTTGCATTTTCTCAGCGTTCACCTCATCCAAGTGTCTAACACGGTCTGTAGCAATGCGGCCAGGTGCTACCGTATTGATTAAAATGCCATATTGAGCAAGTTCCTGAGCAAGAGTCTTTGTCAGCCCGACTATGCCTGTCCTGAAAGTGTTTGACAGCAAGAGTCCAGGTATCGGTTCTTTGATTGAAGAGGAGGCAATGTTAATAATTTTTCCTCCATGCTCTTTTAAAAACGGCAGTGATTCACGAATCAGCCTTATATAGGATAGCAAATTCAATTCGAAGGCAGTTTGCCATTGCCCATCAGTGATAGTTTCAAAGGAGCCTGCAGGAGGTCCACCAGCATTGTTGACCAGTATATCCACACCGCCAAACTGGTCGACTGCTGTTTGAATTAATTGCTTAATATCCTCTGGGTTCGTGATGTCTGTTCTTTGAAAAACGACTTTGCCGCTTCCTATTTGCTTTAATTCAGCAACTACATCTTTTAGTTTTTCCTCTTCCCTTCCTGATACGACAACATTTACACCTTCCCTCAAAAGTCCTTCCGCAATCGCCTTGCCAAGTCCCTGGCTAGAGGCAGCGATCACAGCTGTCTTTCCGCTTAGCTGGAGTTCCATATGTATTCCCCCTTATTTTTATTAATCTAATTATATAAGAATATTCTTGTAATTTCATTTTATCAGCCTAAAAAATAATAATAAACAGAATTTGACTTGGTATAATGTTTTTTTTAAACTCAAGCTAAAGTTAGAAATCGAGGTGCTTTCATGTTTTATAAGGAAATATACGTTTTCGATCAAGCAATACCAGTAAAAGCTAAAATAAGAAATTACAACGAAAATGATTTTGCTGAGTTAATACGAGTGCAGCGGGAGGCTTTTCCTCCACCATTTCCAGAGGAACTTTTATGGAATAACGAACAGCTTAAAAACCATATCACTTTATTTCCCGATGGAGCGCTTTGTGTTGAAATAGATGGGAAGATAGCCGGCTCAATTACGGGTTTAATTGTGAGACAGGACGAAGATGATTTGGAACATTCCTGGTCAGCTATAACAGATAACGGATACATCCGCAATCACGATCGTAATGGCAATACTTTATACATAGTTGATATCTGCATCAGCCCCGACTACAGAAAGCTTGGTTTAGGAAAATGGATGCTTCAGTCGATGTATGAAACTGTGGTCCATTTAGATTTGGATAGGCTGCTTGGTGGCGGCAGGATGCCAGGATATCATCTTCATGCAACTGAATTATCAATTGAAGATTATGTTGAAAAGGTTTTAAAAGGAGACCTAAAAGATCCTGTCGTTTCCTTTTTGCTGCGTTGCGGGCGTACCCCAGTAAAACCAGTGGCCAATTATCTTGAGGATGAAGAGTCTTTAAATTATGGGATGCTGATGGAGTGGAGAAATCCGTTTAAAAAAGAGAATAATTTTTAAAAATCAAGAAGGATCCTTCGTAATTTATAAAAAGGATTTTTAAATTTGCGATGGATCGAAGGTGGATAGCTATTCAACCTTTAAATACTTTTCTCTATGGGAGAAAAACAAAGGAATGTTCCTTTTCGCCTTATATAATAACCCAATGACCTTCATTGGAACATCCGGTGTGGTGATTTCTGCCCCTTCATTGTTCCAATGACCTTCATTGGAACATCCGGTGTGGTGGTTTCTACCCCTCCATTGTTCCAATGACCTTTATTGGAACATCCGATGTGGTGAATTCTACCCCTCCATTGTTCCAATGACCTTTATTGGAACATCCCGTGTAGTGGTTTCTACCCTTCCATTGTTCCAATGACCTTTATTGGAACATCCCGTGTGGTGGTTTCTAACCCTCGATTGTCCCAATGACCTTTATTGGAACATCCGGCGAGGTGGGTTCTACCCCTCAATTGTTCCAATGACCTTTATTGAAACAGCGGGGGAGTTATTTTCAACCCCTCTATCGTTCCAATGCCACTTTTCAAACATCGAATTAGAAGACGTCACCGTTCACTTTACACAAAAAAATGCCGGCTGATAAACAGCCGGCCAAATCTGGGGGAAAATGAGAATGATTAGCTTACTTTCAGTCTAACCAAAGTGCTTACTCATATATACCCGCCATATATAGGGTAAAACATTTTTTATATTACAATTTTGTTACAAACCCAAAGCTTGGTTTACTGCTTTTACAACTTCTTCTGTTGTGCTCATATTAAGCACAGAATCAGCTAGTTTTTCCATATCAGTTTTATTTAACTGCCTGATAAGTGAACGTGCCTTCAGGATAGAAGAAGCGCTCATAGAGAACTCATCCAGTCCTAAACCAAGCAAGATTGGAATCGCAGTTTCGTCTCCAGCCATCTCACCGCACATGCCGGCCCATTTACCTTCTTTATGAGCAGCATCGATGACCATTTTTAAGAGGCGAAGTATCGATGGATTGTATGGCTGATACAAGTAAGAAACCTGCTGGTTCATCCTGTCTGCTGCCATTGTGTATTGAATCAGGTCGTTTGTTCCAATGCTGAAGAAATCAACTTCTTTAGCAAACTGGTCTGCAAGAACTGCAGTTGAAGGAATTTCCACCATGATTCCAAGCTCGATAAGCTCAGCAACCTGGATACCTTCGTTTACTAATTTTGCTTTTTCTTCTTCAAGCATTGCTTTTGCTTCCCTGAATTCTACCAATGTTGCAATCATAGGGAACATGATTTTTAAATTGCCATAAACGCTAGCACGTAAAAGGGCACGAAGCTGCGTTCTAAAAATATCCTGCTCCTCAAGGCAAAGACGAATCGCCCTAAAACCAAGGAATGGGTTCATTTCTTTAGGCAGGTTCAAGTAAGGAAGTTCTTTATCGCCACCGATATCAAGCGTTCTGACAACAACTGGCTTTCCTTCCATTCCTTCAAGCACCGCTTTATAAGCAGTAAACTGTTCCTCTTCGGTTGGAAGCTGGTCCCTGTCCATATAAAGGAACTCTGTACGGTAAAGACCTACGCCCTCACCGCCATTTTCAATAACACCCTTTAAATCTTTAGGTGTTCCGATATTAGCAGCAAGCTCAACGTGGTGTCCTTCAGCTGTAACTGTTTTTTCATTTACAAGCTTAGCCCACTCTGCTTTTTGTTTTTCGAAGTCTTCCTGAATCTTTTTATAGGCTTCCAGCACTTCTGGAGTAGGGTTAAAATGCACTTCACCCTTTAATCCATCAACAACGACCATGTCACCATTGTTGATTTCTTCAATTGCTGTTTTTGTGCCAACGACTGCAGGAATTTCCATGGAACGGGCCATGATTGCAGAATGGGATGTGCGTCCGCCAATATTTGTCGTAAAACCTTTTACAAATTGGCGGTTTAGCTGTGCAGTATCAGATGGTGTCAAATCCTCTGCAACGATGACTACTTCTTCAGCAATCATGCTTGGGTTAGGAATTTGAACGCCTAATAAATGTGCCATTACACGTTTGGTCACATCTCTTATGTCCGCAGCACGTTCTTTCATGTATTCATTGTCCATTGACTCAAACATACTGATAAACATATCAGCTGTTTCTTTCAATGCGTGTTCAGCATTTACATTTTCGGTATTGATTTTATCTTGGATGGGTGAAATCAATTCTGGGTCGCTTAAAACTAGAAGATGTGCATCAAATATTGCAGCCTTATCGGCACCTAATTCAGTACCTGCGTGGTCACGGATTTGTGCAAGCTCAGCTTTTGCAGTTTGAAGGGCAGCTTGAAAACGCGCCACTTCATCAGCAGGTGCTTCGACTGTCTTTTTTTCAAAAGAAAAATCCGGTTCTACGAGCTTATAGGCTTTTGCGATCGCAATTCCATTTGAAGCGGCAATTCCCTGCAGAAAGCCCATTATTCAGCTAAACCTTCTCTTTTTAAAGTTTCTTCTAGTGTGTTAAGAGCATCTTGCTCGTCGCTTCCCTCAGCGAAGATCGCAATATCTGCTCCCTGGCCGATTCCTAATGACATTACACCCATGATTGATTTAAGGTTAACCTTTTTTTCTTTATATTCTAAGTGGATTTCTGAATCGAATTTGCTTGCAGCCTGTACCAACATTGTAGCAGGACGAGCATGGATTCCTGTTTCAGCAACAACCTTGAATTGTTTTTGTACCATATTAGATCATTCTCCTTTTATATTAAATGATTAAGATGACCATACATGATGCCTTCCAAACTAAATGGTTCAATTCAGCGAAAGGTCAAAATTTCCGGCCTAGCTAAAATGATAATTGTATTTTACCCATTTGTAAGGTTCTTTCACACCATATATTATTTCCAATCGTATCCACAAAGAAAAGCGGAAGCACCCTGGAGTGGAACGTCGATTAAAAACGCCACGTCCTGTGGCAACATCGACATCAGCACATCCTGTGCAAGTCCGACAGGCATAAGTAGGCCTGCGAGAAGGCAGCTATTCAGCCGCCACACCCGGACGGCTTATGACCCGAGTGCAGCTAGAGATTACTCTATCTACACAACGCTCTCCCTTTAAATATCCACAACTGGCATCCCACACAAAAGAATAGCATTTTGAAAAGTGTTAGACAATGAAAAAACATTGGTTTTTTCAAGGTTTTAAGCATTTTTTTCATTAAAACGTTTTCATTTTAGCGAAATTGTGACAATTGATTTTATCCATTGGTTTTTTTCAAAAATTTTATTGTTCAATTAAAACAATAATCTTATAGAAAAAAAGCCTTTTTGAAAGTTATAAACCGAGAAATCCTATCTTTTAAAAACTTTCTTCAGGGAATTTTTAATCCCTGACTTGCTTGATTCTTTTCTTTCTTTTTGCAGGTTTGTTAACTGTTTTTTAATGCTTTTCATTTCTTCTTTAAACCATTCCTCGACTTCATCTTCGGCAGATGGTCCGTACCTGACCTGCTGATACGTTTTAACCGTCTTCTCATCATAATCAATCCCCAGCCGTTGGAGCCATTCGTTGATCGCTTCATAGTTTAACCTGGCCAAGTCCTTTTTCTGAGCATACTTCTCGAGCTGGTATATTTCCTTGCGTATCTGGTTTCCAGGCATTCCTGTACGATTGTTATAGAATGGGTCACTGAAGAAGGAATCATCAAGTTCACTTGATGTTACATAAGCGCTAGGTGATACGCCAACCTCCTCCTCTTTATTGAATAAGCTTGTTTTTTTGTATAGATAAAAGAAAATCAGCACCCCGATAACAGCAAAAAGTATTGGTCCCCAAAGATCAGGATCAATCAGCGTCTTCGCATTTGCAAACGGAGATTTGTACTCTTTTACCGGCTGCTGTCTGGATGATAATAACCGGCCAGCTCTTTCTTTAATGATCGGGTTTTCGACCCAAGAAAATAGGGGGTAAAGGAGAATAGAAAAAATCCAGCCAATCCCTTGCAAGATAAAGAAGAAAATACTCTTAATGAGATTCCTGCCAAATGTAAGAATCATCAAAATCAAAAGTCCAAGTCCGAGCAATTTTGAAAAGTCCCATGCAAACTTCCTTTTTGAGACAAGTTCGATATCAATACATTTTATAAAAAATTGCCCTGAAATAATAAACAGCAATTGAAAGGTCAAGAGAAATGCAATCTGTTTCAGATAAGCACCATCATAAAAGTGTGCAAGCGGTGATAGGAACAAACCGACGAGAAAAGTCAGCACCAGCCAAACACTTTCGGAACTACTCGTTCCATCCTGGTGATAATTTAGCGTTCTCCAAAAAATGAACAATGCCATTACTGTTATGTAAAAAAACGGAATCCCAGCCCATAACCCAGTCAGATAAAGTGCCGGCATAATCAGCAGAAAGTATAATGCTTTAGCATGATTTCCTTTCCTCTCTAAAAGAATCGCAAATAGTAAGGAAGCTATCCCTGGGATGACCATGGTCGATAACAAGGGCATTTGCTGACTAGATAATAAATGAAGCATCAAAATGATTAAGGTGGCAAAGATCCATTCCATATAAAAACGGAAAAATATGTTCAAGACTTTTTTATTCATTACATCGCCACCTCCTTCATTATTAGTTTGAGCGGTTCTAAAACGGCCTCCTCCTCCTCATGCCTTTGCAGCTCCAAAAGCTGAACCCCATGCCTGCCGAAATCCTTAAAGTAAATATCTGCACCTTCTGTCCGAATTCCTGTATGGATCATCGTTGGTGCGGCTGGAATATGCCTTTTGTAAAAGAACAACATTTTGTCATACGGGATTGTAGGAGAATGATGGTCTGCAATCGCCAAAATATCAAGCAGCTTTTGCAAATGATCCTTTCCTGAACCTAATTGTATATAAGTAAAAGGAGTGGCACCCGCTGATCTGATATTCATACAAAGGGAAAATGGAATGTTAGCCTTATGGAAGAAATAAGCTATTTCAGCTATGCTGCTCATCAGGAATTCCAGCATGACTGTTACAGAATAGCCATCTACTACATTTACAAACAAAACAGCACCAGCTTCGGTTATTCGCTCAAATTCCTTTGTTTGCAATGTCATTCTCCTGGCACTTGCTTTCCAGTTGATTCTGTTAAAACTGTCAGTCGGAAGATAATCTCTTGTGCCAATTGGACCCATACTATCTTCAAAAACTGAAAATAACGATGGGCTGTTACCTGGTCTAAATGATTTATGTTTATCTATGTTCCTGACAGAGATGGGCCTTGGGTATACAAGGGCCTCCATATTAATAACATCTTTAAACTCCAGGATCGTGTCCCCAAAGCCAAAAAAATGCGGTATATGAAGTTCCAATCTCCTGATTTTTGACATCCCGCGCTTATCTGCTTTAAACGGGATTTTAATCGTTATTTGTTCCTTGCGACTCATTGATACCGGCATTCCTACATCTACCTTTGATTGGTGAATATGAAATTCTCCTAAAACAGGTACTACTGCACTGTCAAAATAAACCGTCAGCCTTGCCTTCATGATTGGCAGTCCATGGTTAGCAAAAAGAAGAGACCATTCACCGTTATCACCTATGAAAAACCGTTTTCTTTCACGCTTATTTTCTAAGATAAGCCCCTCGCCAATGTGGTTTAAATAATAGGAGTTAGCAGCTGTTATTAAAATAATCAGCAGCCCAGCCCCGAAGATAAACCATGAATTAAAGTAAAAGCTGGCAATGACTAATAGAATGCCGAGAAAAGCTAGAATGGATAAAAAACGGTCCTCAATGATTACTTTTTTCCATTGCATAGTTTTAAACCTCAACTTCCACCGGAAGCGGAATAGATTCTAACAGATCCTTAACCACTTTTTCAGGGGTAGACGTTAAAGATGCCTCAGCTGATAAATAGATTCTGTGCCCTAAAACGAATGGAGCCATTTCCTTTACATCATTTGGGATTACATAGCTCCTGCCCTTCACAAGTGCTCTCCCCTGAGCTGCTTTCACCAAAGCGAGAGTTCCACGAGGACTGCTCCCTAATTCTATGGAAGAATGGTTTCGAGTTTCCCTTGTGATTTTCAGCAAGTATTGCTCAACAACTTCAGAAAGCTGCACATTTTCAAGCTCTCTCTTCAACTGAATAATATCCTCTTTGCTCAATACAGGATTTATCTCTTCTTTTGACGAACCAAATCTATGCTTGCGGATCATTTCTCTTTCTTCATTCAATTCAGGATAACCAAGTGAAAGTTTAATAAAAAAGCGGTCCATTTGCGCTACTGGAAGCTGGAAAGTACCCTGCTGAGACTCGACTGGATTTTGTGTAGCAATTACCAGGAATGGTGTGTTCAGCTGAATCGTATGTCCATCAATCGTCACCTGGTGTTCTTCCATCGCCTCAAGCAAGCTGGATTGCGTCCGAGGTGTTGCACGGTTAATTTCATCAGCTAAAAGGATATTAGTTACAATGGGACCGGGCTTCAATTCAAACTCCTGAAGCTTCGGATTGAAAAATTGAATCCCGGATATATCGCTTGGCAGCACATCCGGCGTAAATTGAATCCTTGAAAACTCTCCGCTAATCGCTTTCGAAAAGGTTTTTGCAAGCAAAGTTTTCCCAGTGCCCGGAACGCTTTCCATTAAAATATGGCCATTATTTAAAAGTGAAATCACCATCATTTCTACTTCAAAATCACGGCCGATAACATTTTTACTTATTTCTTTTTTTAATTTTTCAAGCTTTGCTGACCATTCCACCTTGACTCCCCCTAAGTTCTCAGAAAATTTCTCTTTTTTTAAAAGTTTACCATCTGATGTAATAAAAGAAAACTCAGACCCATTTTTATCCAATCTAAATTAAACTTAGAATGTGTTTATGTTGATTTCTAATTTCCGCTCCAATCAACAAAGTACCTTATATCAACATTGGCTAGAACAACTCAAAGAGAAAAATAGGTCGTCGAGTTGTTATGAGACGTGGGCCGAGAACAACTCAAAGAGAAAATAGGTCGTCAAGTTGTTATGAGAAGATGTCCGAGAACAACTCAAAGCGAAAAACAGGTAGTCGAGTTGTTATGAGAAGAGGTCCGAGAA
>NZ_JBALSS010000001.1:311932-325684 GCF_036967045.1 Bacillus sp. JJ1609
CGAGAACAACTCAAAGAGAAAATCAGTCGTCGAGTTGTTATGAGAAGAGGTCCGAGAACAACTCAAAGAGAAAAACAGGTTACGAGTTGTTTTGAGATTAGTATTAAAACAGAAACAAAAAAAAGAAACGCTTATGCAGCGCTTCTCATTGATCTTCACTCATTTATAAAAATTCTTAACTCCTAGGCTCGTCCAAATATTGATAAATGACATCCCCGCCTCTTTGGGCAATTCCCCTGTAATGTTTAAAATCTTCCCTGTTTACGATCACTTCCCGAAAAATCATGAAATCTTGTTTCGACACAAATATTTCATCCACTTCTTTATTCTTTAGGCTGTCAAGCATTCTAACTGCTTGTTCTTTATCCATCGAAGTCCACTCCCTAATTGTATAAACTAACAACTATTTTATATTTTCCCAATAATAATGCAACAGGCAATCGCCTAATTCTGAATGTAATGAAACTTGATGTTTTTGATATTTAATTGATGGGAAATAAATAGTATTGCCGCTTTAACTAGTTGCTTAATATAAGAAATTAAAGGAACAACATATTTTCCTGTAGATGGAATCTAAAATTTCTTATATAATAACAATTATATAAATTGAATTTTCTAACTTTTAAAAAGTGAAAATTTCGTGAACATTTGAAATTTATAACGAATTTTTCTTTACGGCTTTGTAATTTTAGTGCAAAATGTTAGTAATTCGAAAGATAACGAAGGAGCGAGGTTATTTTGAAGAAAGCTGAAGTGGGAAATGTAATCGAATTCAAAGAAGGATTACAAGGGGTTGTAGAAAAAGTCAATGAGAATTCCGTCATTGTCGATTTAACTTATATGAACAATTTCCGCGATTTAGAATTAGATCAGAGAACTGTTATCAATCATAAAAACTATAAGATTATTAAGGAAACAGCCTATTAATATATGGAAAATCAAGAAAAAGCAGCCTGGGCTGCTTTTTCTTATTGGATTATTTTTTCTTTTCCTTGCCTGCCAATTCCTTAAATGATTTTACTTTCCCGTGAGGGTGCTGATCTTGCTTGCGGACAGTCCATTTGCGTTCTTGTTCATGTTTTGATTCTGACATGATAATACCTCCCAAATAGAATTTACTTCTGTCTTACCATTCCCCAATTAGATGAAATCTTTTCCTTACAACTTTAAGCAATTTTTTGATACAATAAGTTTTGTTTCTTCTGGAAAGGGGTTAGTTTTAATGAAAAAATGGATGGCGGATCGCAGATTGATTTTAGGTATATTGATCGCACATCTACTATTATTTTTTACCTTCGAGGATAAGACAGTATTCTGGTATATATTCACAGCATCCATGCTAGTATTAATCAGTTATTCCATCAAACATGAAGAAATCGAAGATC
The DNA here is from genome assembly GCF_036967045.1 of Bacillus sp. JJ1609. Classification (NCBI taxonomy): domain Bacteria; kingdom Bacillati; phylum Bacillota; class Bacilli; order Caryophanales; family Bacillaceae; genus Bacillus; species Bacillus sp. JJ1609. The sequence continues at coordinate 313,318 of NZ_JBALSS010000001.1, forward strand.
AGGCTTCGACTTTATCATATTTTCCCATAGGGGTTGCATCGGGACTTGGCCTTTTTGGACTCTTCTGGCTGGGAAGCTCATTTATCGATATACTTAACCTCCCTTTAACCACGCAAATTTCTCGACTATACAGCAGATTTTCACCAGAAATAATCTGGCATTATCTTGTGCTCGTTTTAATCATTGCTCCTGGAGAAGAAATTTTTTGGAGAGGATTCATCCAAAAGCGCCTTAATAAACATTATGGCATGAAAATGAGCATCGGACTTTCTGTATTCCTATATGCCTCTGCTCACCTTTATTCCGGAGAATTTATCCTTGTGCTTGCTGCGATCACCGCAGGAACCGCTTGGAGCATTTTATATGCCTGGAAGCGAAGCCTTCCTTTAGTTATTGTCTCTCATATTGTGTTTGATTTATTATTATTTGTATTCCTTCCGCTTCGATAAAAAAAATGACTTAACCCACTAATGGCCTGAATGGGTCATTTTTTTATTGTTACGACATCTTGTACATGTTATCTTTTTTTTAGGGTATTGTGGTTGTAACTTATTTATATCATTCGCGTCTAAAAGAATAGTTAACACCAAATGAGAATACAGGGGGCAATATATATGAACAAATTAGTAAAACCTTTTGCAGTGCTTAGCTTGTCCGCAATGTTTATTGCAGGATGTGGTTCTGATGAGCAACCTGCTGATAAGACAACAGCTTCAAAGCCAGTATCTACACCTGAAAATACTGAAAAAGAGCAAGCTGATGGACAAGAAACAACAGACCAGAAGCAATCGGAAGAAAAAGGTGAGGATGGCGTAATTCGGATCCTTGAACAAAACTTTACTTATAAAGTCAATGGTGAACAGAAAGAAGAAACAGCCTTCTTAAAATACAATGACAATCAAAACTATTCTATGTATGTTTTACCTGAATATGAGCTTACTGGAGAAGAACCTAATAAAGATGTCCTCTTCTTGACTGAGGATGACAGTGTCTTTATGAGGATTGAACTGCTTCCTGCAGATATCGAGTGGGCTTTAATGGAAGAAAACACAAAAGCCCAGCTAACAGCTGTAGGACCAGATGTGAAGGAAGCCGAAATTCCTGATGATGCTTTCTTTGAAAATGCATGGGCAATGGAAACAAAGAGCGGACCAGAGACTGTAACATCATATCTGATAAAAAATGAACAACAGCCAATCAAATTGACATTATTCACGAAGGATAATGCTGATCATAGGAATGCCTTTTTGGAAATGGGCAAAACCATCCTAAAAGGGAACAAATAAAAAAGAAGGGGCCTCCCTTCTTTTTTATTTGGCTGAGTTTTTGGATATTTTTGTGTTTTTTAGAAACTTCTATGATTAGAGAAAATCAACAGACAAGTTTACAAAGCCTTTATATTAAATTGAAAACGAAAAGATTTACTGTGACTACAATTCCAAAGGAGACAAACCCAGCAATTTTTACGGGATGCCTGTTTTGGTATTCATTCAATGGAGATACCCTTTTTACAATTTCCCAAAAAAGTGTCGTACCTCCAATCATGATCATAACCCCCAGGACAAAGTTATCGAGAGAATTTGCAACCATAATTATATGATTGATAAAAAGAATCCAAAGATAACCTAAAAAAGCATTAAGCAGAACAGACATTACCAAATCTTTATTTTTCATGCCCATCACACCTTTACAAGCTTTTGTTAATAATTGAATTCTACAACATATTACCATATATTAGCAATAAATATTTAACTCTTTGTATTCACTGGTTTCATCCATAGTAGGATAATAAAAATTAAGCTGATGTAACCAAAAACGGGATACAGAATCGAAAGCAGTGTTCCATAATGGATTAGGCTTATAAAATAGCAAATCAGAAACAACAATGATACGACAAACATACTAGGAAGCTTGATGTGTTTTTGGATCTGCCTTTCCAAACCGAAGATGTTGCCAATTACTGACGTAAAAATCTCTCCATAAACGATCAATACAAAAATCCAGTACAGACCAGAAGCCAGCTGCTTCATGATTACTGCCATCGGAATTTCAAAGGTTTCAAACCCTGGCAGCATGATCAAGGTTAAATGACTGGAAAGGAGAATTAATGTCAGGGCGATGCCTCCAATAATTCCGCCCCACTTCACGGTATTGTCGTCCTTAATTTCCGCTGCTACTGGGACAAGCACTGCCTGAGCAAGCGAAAGATTTAATGCTGTGTATGAAAATGGAGCCACAACGGATTTCCATCCATCCTCTGAATATGGCATAAAAACCACTTGTTCGATAAAGCCTGGCAATTGCACTGATAGGAAGACTAGGATTAGACTGAATATGATCATCATTGGCACAACAAATGTATTTACTGCAAATACCCCCTTCAAGCCGACGAACATGACTGCAAGCGAAAGAGCGATTGTAATGAATACTCCAAGTGATTTGGTCAGTCCAAGTTGTTCTTCAAATACAGCCCCAGCCCCAGAAAGCATAACAGCACATACCCCAAGAAGCATTACCAGCATGACTAGATTGATCAATCTTCCGAAAAACTTCCCAAACAGATGTTCATTCATTTCTTCATATGAATGGGCTCCAATTGAGGCAGCAATTCTCATCAGCTTGGAGCCCATGTAAATAAGCATATATCCGCTCATGAATATTCCAATCAATCCAAATATGCCAAAGCGGGAAAAAAATTCGACGATCTCCCTCCCGGTCGCAAAGCCGGCACCCACCACCGTGCCAACATAAACAGCAGCGATTTGAAAGGCAGCTCCCCAGTTTGTCTTCAAAGCATTCCCCTCCTCCCTTTCAATATATGTGAACTAAGACAAACCATGACGAGCTTTTAAAAAGAGTAGTTACAAAAATGTAAAAATTACCATAATCAAAATTATTGAAAGTCAAAAAAGGTCAAAGTATAATGAAAGTAGATTGATCAAAGATAGTCAAAGTCAAAAAAACGACTATTTTGATTAAAAATATAAATAGATACCTTTGAAGGAGGAATTTAAATGCTTTGCCAAAATTGCCAGGAGAAACACGCTAATATCCAATTGAAAGTAAATTTAAACGGTAATCAGAAGCATTTAATGCTCTGTGAAGATTGCTACAATAAAGAGCGAGAAAAATTAGGTGCATCCTTCGGCAGCCAAATGTCCGGATTTGCCGGTTTTGGAGGTTCGCCATTTAACGATATGTTTAAACAATTGTCAGGTAACATGAACAATGATATCCCAGATCAGATTCCAGCTGCTCCCCCACATAAGACAGCTGGTGGGGGAAACGGATTTATTGATCAATTCGGAAGAAACTTGACCCAGATTGCCAAGACAGGCCTGATCGACCCTGTCATCGGCCGCGACGAAGAAGTAAAGCGTGTCATCGAAATTTTAAACAGAAGAAACAAAAACAATCCAGTTCTCATTGGTGAACCCGGTGTTGGTAAGACAGCCATCGCTGAAGGTCTCGCATTAAAAATTGCAGAAGGCAATGTACCGAATAAATTGAAAAACAAAGAAGTTTATCTGTTAGATGTAGCTTCCATGGTTTCCAATACAGGAATCCGCGGACAATTTGAAGAAAGAATGAAACAGCTGATCTCAGAACTGCAAGCTCGCAAGAATATCATTTTGTTTATTGATGAAATTCATCAGCTTGTAGGCGCTGGCTCTGCTGAAGGCTCCATGGATGCAGGAAATATCCTGAAGCCTGCGCTCGCACGTGGTGAACTGCAGGTCGTCGGGGCGACTACGCTGAAAGAATACCGTCAAATAGAAAAAGACGCAGCACTGGAAAGACGCTTTCAGCCTGTGCATGTACTTGAACCAACTGTGAACGAAGCAATTGAAATCCTGAAGGGAATCCAGTCTAAGTATGAAGACTTCCATGAAGTTTCATTTGAAAAAGATGCGATCAAGGCATGCGTTCAACTATCACACCGCTATATTCAGGATCGATTCCTTCCTGATAAAGCGATTGACTTAATGGATGAAGCCGGTTCAAAAATAAATCTTGTATCTGATTACACAAATCAAAACGATGCGGAGAGCCGCCTTGCTGAAATTGCGAAGGAAAAGGAACAGGCTCTTAACCAGGAAGACTATGAAACTGCCGCTAAGCTCCGTGACGAAGAGACAAAGCTTGAAAAAGCTTTAAATGCAAACGGAAATTCAGCCCGTCCGGTCGTTACAGTCCAGCATATCCAGGAAATCATCGAAAAGAAAACGGGAATCCCTGTGGGAAAGCTACAGGACGATGAGCAGGAAAAGATGAAGAATCTTGTTGCAAATCTGAATGACAAAGTCATTGGACAGGAAGAAGCTGTTCAAAGGGTTGCAAAAGCGATCCGTCGCAGCCGCGCAGGCCTGAAATCCAAAAATCGACCAATTGGATCTTTCCTTTTTGTTGGACCAACTGGTGTGGGTAAGACAGAATTAACCAAAACACTTGCTGAAGAATTATTCGGTTCTAGGGACGCAATGGTTCGCCTTGATATGAGTGAGTATATGGAGAAGCATAGTGTTTCTAAGCTGATCGGTTCACCACCAGGATATGTTGGACACGAGGATGCTGGCCAATTGACTGAGAAAGTCCGCCGCAACCCTTACAGCATCATCCTGCTCGATGAAATCGAAAAAGCTCATCCTGACGTCCAGCATATGTTCTTGCAAATCCTTGAAGATGGACGCCTGACTGACAGCCAGGGACGTACAGTGAGCTTCAAGGATACCGTCATCATCATGACAAGCAATGCAGGCGTTGGACACAAAACGATTAAGGTTGGATTTGATCAAAGCGAGGCTGTTACTGAATCAAGCATTCTTGATTCACTTGGCCGCTTCTTCAAACCAGAATTCCTTAACCGATTTGACAGCATTATAGAATTCAAATCACTTGAAAAGGAAAGTCTTCTTCAAATTGTCGACTTGATGCTAGCTGAGCTGAAAAACACTCTTAAAGAACAAAATATCAGCTTAGAAGTTTCTAATGAAGTAAAAGAGAAATTAGCGGAGCTTGGATATCACCCTGATTTCGGCGCACGTCCACTTCGCCGTTCTATACAGGAACAGCTTGAGGATTCCATCGCTGACTTCATCCTGGAAAAGCCGGCTGAAAATGAACTGACTGCAGTTATCGAAAATGACACAATCACAATTAAACGTAAATAATGCAGACGCCCGGACATTGTTCCGGGCCTTTTTAATTTTTTTAGATTTTTACAGTTTAAAAATGAAAACTACATAAAAGGCATATAGAATAAAAGCATACATTTTAAGAAAAGAGGTAAACCTTATGCAGTTCCTGACAAAATTCAGTTTAAAGAATTCTTTTGCTGTATTTATCATTTCCTTCTTATTAATTCTTGGAGGATTGTATTCTTTTACACGCTTAAAGGTGGATTTGCTCCCTAATATCGAGTTTCCACAACTTTCAATCGAAGTCGTGTATCCCGGTGCTTCCCCGCAAGATATTAATGAACAGGTAACGGAAAAACTGGAAACAAAATTAAAAGGTATTGAAGGCATCAAAAAGATGCAGAGCTCATCTTTTGAAAGCATCGCCATCATCAATCTTGAGTTCCCTTTTAATACAGATCTGGATGATGCCGAGCAGCAAGTAAATACTTATATAAAAGAGGCTGGACTTCCAGAAAATGTACAGACGAATGTAAACAGATTTTCCTTTGGCTCCTTCCCTATTTTTAACATTTCCCTTTTTGCCAAAGGGGACCAAGACCTTGAACAGCTTGTAAATCAAGAAATCATTCCTGAACTTAATAAAATCCAGGGAATTAACAGTGTTTCCGTTGGCGGGCAGACTGAGGATATACTCCAGATAACCATTGATGAGAAAAAAGCAGCCCAACTGGCACTAAGCTTAAATGAAATTAAAGAAACGATTAACTCGAAAAAGTTTAGCTTTCCAGCTGGGAACCTGAACGAAAATGAAATCCAGGTCCCAGTCAGGGTACAAGAGAAAATTGAAGAAGTCAAAGAGCTTGAAAACTTGCTGATTAAGTCAAAATTTGCTCCGGAGGCTCCTGCGGTAAAGCTTGGTGATATTGCCTCCATTGAGGTTGTAACAGAAAAGCCAGAAATCACCCGCTACAATGAAAAAGAATCTTTATCAATGGCGATCACGAAAAAACAGGATGCCAATACAGTAGAGGTTGCTGAAAAAGTATTAGCCGTAATAGACAGCTATAGCGAACGCCTTGACTACGCAATTGGCTTTGATTCTGCAGAGGGCATCGAAAAGTCTGTTAATACATTAGTAAAAGAAGGATTGTTGGGAGCACTATTCGCATCGATTGCGGTACTTATTTTTCTAAGAAACTTCAGGGCTACCATCATAGCCATCGTTTCAATACCGCTCTCGCTTTTAATCTCTTCTATCTTCCTTAATCAGCTCGATATTTCTTTGAATATCATGACACTCGGTGGCATGGCCGTTGCTGTTGGCCGAGTTGTGGATGACAGCATTGTTGTAATCGAGAATATCTTCAGGAGAGTCCGGAAGACAAAGGAAGGCATGACAGATGAACTGATCCAGGATTCAACCAAAGAAATCCTGAAAGCAATCACTTCTTCGACCATAACAACAGTCGTCGTATTCCTACCTCTTGGGCTTGTAGGCGGGATTACCGGAGAATTCTTCCTTCCATTTGCGCTGACAATTGTATTCTCATTGCTTGCATCATTAATCGTCGCGATTACGATCGTTCCTATCCTTGCAAAATTCTCATTTAAAATGGTGCCTAAGGAAGAAAAGGAAGGCGCTATGCAACGCGCATATGCAAGTGGCATTAAGTGGTCACTCAACCATAAAGCACTTGTCATTGTACTTTCATTCCTGCTTTTGGCAGGCTCAGGTTTCCTTGTAAAAGGTCTTGGCTTTACTTTCATCCCTAACGAGGAACAAAGGCTGCTTGTCGCTACCTTCCAGCTCCCTTCCTCTACATCGCTCGAAAAGACGAATGATGTTTCAATGAAGGTAGAGGAAATGTTTGCAGATAAAAAGGAAATCAAGGACGTAACGGTAGGGATCGGCAGCCGCGATTTCCAAACTGGTCTGAAGCGTCAGAACCAGGCAAATTATTTTATCAGCCTTGATGATGGCGCAAGCGTTTCAACCTTTATACCAGAGCTAGAAAAAGAAATGGAGGAAATTGTACTTAAGATTGAACCGGATGCGAAAATAGTCATTCAGGAGCAATCTACAGGCGGACCTCCATCAAATAACAATGTAAATATTGACCTTTATTCGACTGACCTAGCAGCATTGCAGAAGGCAGCTGCAAGGGTTGAAGAATATATGAAAGAGCAAGATGATTTAAAATATGTCTCGAACAATTTTTCCGAAAAACAAAAGCAAGTGATTGTGGATATTGATTCTGAAAAATCTGCAGAACTTGGTCTTTCAGGATTCCAGATTCTCGGAACGATCACAGATAAAACAAAGCCTGTGGATGCGGGGACAATGAAACTAGGTGAAGAGGAACGGAAGGTTTCGATCACTTATGATGATCAATCAGAGACGATAGCAGATTTAAAGAATACGATAATTTTCACCCAGCAGGGACCTGTCCCGATTACAGATATTGCCGAAATCACAGAAACAGACGCCTTTACGTCCATTCAGAAATTGGACGGAAAAATATTCGCACAAATCTCTGCACAAATTGCTTCCAATGATATTCGGTCTGTTTCTACAAACGTCATAAACGGTGTGGAAAAGCTTGACCTTCCTGATGGTGTTTCCTTAGAAGGAGGCGGAGGAAGTGATGAAACAGTCGAGACGTTCACTCAGCTTGGCATTGCCATAGTGGTCGCAATCGGCCTTGTTTACCTGACAATGCTGATTACATTTGGGCAGGCAAGGATTCCATTAATCATTCTTTCATCCTTGATTTTCGTCCCAATTGGTTCACTGCTTGGGCTTTGGATTGCGGATGAACCAATGTCTGTAAGTGTCATGATAGGATTGCTGATGCTAATTGGTATCGTTACAACAAATGCCATTGTCCTTGTAGACAGGATCGGCCAGAATCGTATGGAAAAAGGAATGACAATACGCGAGGCTCTTGTAGAGGCAGGGATAACAAGACTGCGGCCAATCCTGATGACCGCCTTTGCTACCATAGCAGCCTTAATCCCGTTAGCACTTACAACTTCATCAGGCACTTTAATTTCAAAAGGGCTGGCAGTGACGGTGATAGGGGGACTTACCTCCTCTACCCTGCTGACACTGATTTTAGTACCTGTCATTTATGAAGTATTTTTCTACAGGCAGGTTAAAAAGGAACGCAGATAGCAAACTGATACTTTATAGATTGCTTTCTAACCAAGTTTTAAGTACTCAAATTAATATGCACATCACAGAAAATAGTAAAAAGCGAAGCCCGCAGGCTTCGCTTTTTACTATTTATATTATAGTTTGCTGTCGTCTACGGAATCCAGCCAGCTTTCAATTTCTCCAATTACTGATTCGACACAGCCTTCTTCAAAAGGTGAGATCAAATTAGCAGCTTTTACTAGCTCAGTAAAGGCCATGCTGCCACCTAGCTTGCATAGATTCGCGTAATCCTTCCATGCTTCTTCCTGGTTCTCTCGTGAACGCTTCCAGAATTGGAAGGCACAGATTTGCGCGAGTGTATAATCGATATAGTAGAATGGAGAATTATAAATATGTCCCTGGCGTTGCCAGAATCCGCCTTCCTCCAGGTATGCATTCCCGTCATAATCTTTATGTGGAAGGTATTTCTTCTCGATTTCACGCCATTGCTGCTTGCGCTCTGCAGGAGTTGCTTCCGGGTTTTCATATACCCAGTGCTGGAATTCATCAACTGAAACTCCGTAAGGCAGGAACAGAAGAGCCCCGCTCAAATGAGAGAATTTGTACTTATCTGTATCCTCTTTAAAGAACAATTCCATCCACGGCCAAGTAAAGAATTCCATACTCATCGAATGGATTTCACAGGCTTCATATGTTGGCCAATTGTATTCAGGGATTTCGAAATGGCGGCTTGAATAAACCTGGAAAGCATGCCCTGCCTCATGGGTGAGAACATCAATGTCTCCTGATGTACCATTGAAATTAGAAAAGATAAATGGCGATTTATAATTTTCAATATACGTGCAATAACCGCCTCCGGCTTTCCCCTTCTTAGCAACAAGATCCATAAGGTTGTTTTCATTCATATATCGGAAAAATTCGCCAGTTTCACTCGAAAGCTCATCATACATCTTCTGCCCGTTATCTACAATCCACTCCGGTCTTCCTTTAGGTATTGCATTGCCTGTTTCGAAGCCAAACGGTTCATCATAATACTTTAGTGCGTCAACTCCAATGCGGTTCAACTGGCGTTCCTTGAGCTTTGTAGCAACAGGAACAATATATTGGTGAACCTGGTCCCTGAAAGCAGCAACCATTTTGCTGTCGTAATCTGTTCGGTTCATACGGAAATAGGCCAGCTCTACAAAGTTTTTATAACCAAGCTTATGGGCAATTTCCGTTCTTACTTTTACAAGCTCATCATAAATCCGGTCAAATTCATCTCCATGTTCAGAGAAAAATGCGAATTTTGCTTCACTTGCTCTTTTTCTTGTTTCACGGTCTTTCGACTCTGTAAAAGGATCAAGCTGTGCGAGAGTCCTTTCTTCACCTTCAAACATAATTTTTGCTGAAGCTACTAGTTTCGTATATTCAGTAGATAGTTTATTTTCCTTCTGCATCAAAGGAACAATCTCAGGAGAGAACTGTTTTAATTGTGCTTCTGCCAGTGCGAAAAGCTGGCGGCCCCACTTAGCTTCAAGTTCATCTTTGTAAGGTGATGCAACTAATGCTTCGTAGTATTTCGTCACAAGTCCCTCTACCTGAGGTGCCAGTTCATCAAGAAAATCCTGTTCCTGCTTATAGAACTCGTCCTCTGTATCAATTGAATGGCGGATATAGCAAAGGTTGAACATTGTCCCAACATCATTGCGAAGTTCATTGATTTCATTCATTGCTGTACTCTGTTCTTTAACAGAACCAGCATTCTTGAATTTTCCCAGAAGCTGATCAAATTTCACTGTAACCTCTTCAAGATTTGGACGCGTATATGTATACTGCTCAAAATTCATGTTATTGCCCCCTTTTTCTCTATCTGGGATTGAGCCAATCCCCATCTCTTTCCTATTCTACGGATATTCATTATTTCCCTTTTTATTCCGAAAAAATAAACAAAAAAACGGCTAAGACGCCGTTTTTTTAATATTTGCTGACAGAAAGCCCGAGCTTTTTTAATAACTCAATGGCGGTTGCCTTTTCCTCATCTGCAAGGCTGTCCATCAATTCATGGATCAACGCGCTGTGTTCTGGGAAAATCTCTTCGATCAATTTTTTTCCATCGTCTGAGATTTTAGCGTAAGTCACTCGACGGTCTTTTGGACAGGCGACTCTATTGAGATATCCTTTTTCTTCAAGCTTGTCGACAACATAGGTGATGCTGCCGCTAGCTAGCAATATTTTTCCGCCAATCTGCTGTAATGGCTGCTCCCCTTTATGGTACAAAAGCTCAAGGACAGCAAATTCAGTAGGGTTCAGTCCATTTTTCTGGATAACCTTGTTTACTTTTTCATTAACTGCCCTGTAAGCTCTCGACAGGACAATGAATAATTTTAAGCTTTGGTTTTCTCTCTCATTGTTCATGCTAATTCATTCCTTTACCTTTAACGACTTATCCATAAGTAGAGTATATCTGAATTTCTTTCTTTTATCAGTATTTCCCTTGATTTTATTCTAAAAACTATCATTCCAGTTGGCTCTATTGTGGGTGGAGTTTTTTAAGAAAAGGCTCTGTTAGCGTTAACTGTTGATTTCCGTTCCAGGCGCATCGCTTTCCGCGGGGCGTGCGGTGAGCTTCCTCGTCTCTTCGCTCCTTCGGTGTCTCACCTGTCCCGCTGCTCCCGCTGGAGTCTTCGCGCCTTCCACTCCAATCAACAGGCTTAAAAACAACATTGACCTTTAGCAGAGCCTAAGAAAAAAACCTTTAAGTTTAAAAACCTGCTAAAAGAGGGAAAAATACGGGCATCACCAATACATCTTAGAAACAGGAGTGGCAAATGTATGAAAAAAGGATTAGGAATTATTATTGGTTTGTTAGTCATAGTCGGTATTTTTATCATGATGGGAGTAGGAAGTTATAACAGCTTCGTTAACGAAGAGGAAAATGTTAACCAGGCATATGCTCAAGTTGAGAACCAGCTTCAAAGACGGCTCGACCTTATCCCGAACCTTGTTAATACTGTAAAGGGATATGCTGCTCATGAAAAAGAAGTGATTCAATCGATTTCAGATGCGAGAGCACGCTTAGCCGGAGCTAAAACACCCGAAGATCAGGCAACTGCTAACGCAGAGCTATCTGGCGCTTTAAGTCGATTGCTGGTTGTAGTTGAGAATTATCCAAACTTAAAAGCAGACAAACAGTTTACTCAATTGATGGACGAGCTTGTTGGCACGGAGAACAGACTGGCAGTGGCAAGAAAAGACTATAATGATCAAGTAGCCGTGTATAACAAAAAGGTCAAGCAGTTCCCAGGTGCCATGGTTGCAAGTATTACCGGTTTTGACGAAAAGGAATATTTCAAAGCGGACCCAAGGGCACAAGAAGCCCCTTCGGTTGATTTTGGAGGCTAACCATGAGCCAAGGAAGGTTCTCCGGATTAGCAGCAATAATTGGCATCCTGCTGTTGCTGCTTCCGGTCGGAGCAATCGCGGCACCAAATGAAATTCCGGCACCTGTGGGGGACATCTATGTCCAGGACTTTGCGAATATCTTAAGTGAAAATGAAGAAATCCAGATGCGTAACATAGGAAGGTCGATTGAAGATCAAACAACCTCCCAAGTTGCGGTTCTCACAGTCGATTCCATCGGTGACACAAGCATTGAAGAATACTCAGTTGAAGCCTATCGCAAATACGGCCTGGGCACTGAAAAGGATAATAACGGTGTTCTGCTAGTATTGGCGATGAAAGAAAAAAAAATAAGGATTGAAGTTGGGTACGGACTTGAAGGGACGATACCTGATGGCAAAGCAGGAAGAATTCTTGATGAATACGCCATCCCCCACCTGAAAAATGGCCAGCCTAATCTGGCGGTTATGAATACGTACCAGGCGCTCGCAAATGAAGTTTCAGGCACCAATGAGTTCGGAGATGTCCCGCAACAGCAGCAACAAGAGCAGGATTTCCCAATCCCAACCTGGCTGCTGGTCATTATCATAATCGGGGTTGTAGTACTCGATTTCATGTTTTTTGGAGGCACTCTAAGCTATTTCCTCCTTTCAATTGTTTCAAGAGGAGGTGGCGGTGGTGGTGGAGG
>NZ_JBALSS010000002.1:0-17887 GCF_036967045.1 Bacillus sp. JJ1609
ATTGTATTAAAATGTAAGAAAGCCACTCATGGTCAAGTCATGAGTGGCTTTTGTTATTTTATGAAGCCCTGGAATTTTGTCGAATTTTCGATATCGATAGGCGAAAAAAAAAGACACCGATTTACCAGATCGGTGTCAAACAAATGGCTAGTCGGTCTGCCATAAATGGATTACCAACCAAAATCTTAACGTATTATAGTTATAGCAAATTATGTCGAAGTTTGTCGAGGGGTAATTTTTGGCACCTTTGGGAGTGAAAGCGCAATTTAACATCCAATAAAATACCAATAAAAGGAGACTAAGATCTATCTTAATTTAATATATTACCCGCCAGCAAACCTATTAAACTCGAAATGCGAGATTTGTAATATAATCGTAAAATTTATAACATTCAAATTCTGATAAAATATTCCTATAGAGGCAAAATACGATATTTTTTTACCAAAAATCAACGAGTCAGAGGTGTACAGATGAAGAAGCTCGTATCCAGGATGATCTTGGCGGCATTACTTATATCCATGATTCCTTTTCACTCAGCTATGGCAGCAACAACACAACAGGAGCAAGTGGTAGAAATTGCGAAAAAATACATAGGAGTGCCGTACCAGTATGGAGGCACAACAACAAGTGGTTTCGACTGTTCAGGCTATATTGGATATGTTTTTGATGAAATCGGGATCCAATTACCGCGAATTTCAGCTGACCAGTATAACACCGGGACACCAGTATCCAAAGCTGACCTTCAGCCAGGAGATCTAGTGTTTTTCGAAAAAACATATGACAAAGCAGGAGTCACACACTCTGGAATATACATAGGCGACAATCAATTCTTAAGCGCCACGACAAGCAAAGGGATCAAAATTGATTCACTTGAGAGTACATATTGGGGACCTAAATACTACGGAGCAAAAAGAATCCTGGAATCAACAAGCGTTCAGCCAGGCGATTATCAAGATGTCCCACAGGATCATCCTGCATACCAGGCGGTTATGACACTTAGCGGCCAAAATGTTATTAAAGGAATCGACAGCACCACGTTTCAGCCAGAGCAGGCAGTGACAAGAGGACAAGCTGCAGCAATCATCAATCGTGTGTTGAAGCTGACACCTAAAACCCTGAACGGTTTCAAGGATGTTTCTTCAAACTACCAATTCGCAGCTGACATTGCAGCGATCAGGGAAGCGGGAGTAATCAACGGTTTTGCCGATGGTACATTCCGTCCAAACAACAATATGACAAAAGCCGAGATGGCGGTCATCGTCCAAAGAGCATTTAAGCTTAATCTGCCGGGAGTCCAAACAGCAAGTGCTCCTTACACAGATGTAATGCCAGGCTATTGGGCATATGATGCCATTCAGACAATGCATAGAATCGATACTACAACCATTTTCGACGGCAGCCAATACGGTGCTTCGTTAAAAGCAACCCGTGCTACGTTTGCGGCATCCATCTACAATTCTATCAATGCTGGTAAATAAGAGACTGTTAAATAAAGGCTGGGAGCAAGGTTCCCAGCTTTTTCTATGCCTATATTCCTTAAAAAGGTCTAAAGATGTAAGGTTTTGGACCGATATTAAAGCAGAATAATTTAATAGATAGTGAGTATATGACTATTTTAAAAAATCTGACGAAACTGTCTATTATATTTGTAAATAAATTGGTAGAATAAGAGAGAAATTTGTCAGAATTATTCACATAATACATCTGGGGGTAAAAGAATGAAGAAGAAAATTGGCACGCTCGCCTTGACTTTCGGGTTGACCGTGAGCAGTTTATTGTCGTTCCAGCAGCCAACGGCATTTGCGCAAGACGATATTACTGGAAGCGCACTAGAAACAGAAATGCGCGCAATGATTGCCGCTGATGTAATCCAGGGGTATGGAGAAGGAATCTACAAACCAGCTTTAAATGTAACACGAGGACAGTTTGCGACATTTATTTCACGTGCACTTAAACTGCCAGAGGGACCGCATGTATACTCTGACGTTCCATTATCATCCGGTCTTGCGACGGGCATCAACAGTGCCGCTGCAGCAGGAATCATCATGGGGTACACACCGTCAACATTCGGACCTAATGATCAGATTTCCCGTGAACAAGCGGCAGCTATGATTGACCGTGCTTTCAATTATATGCAGATTGTCCGGGAAGACGCGGTTCTGAATTTTTCAGATGCGAATGAAATCAATAATAATTTTAAAATGGCCGTTGCGAAAAACTCGCAGGACGGTCTCATAAAAGGTCTTGCAAATGGCGATGGTACTTACAAATTCTTGCCAAAAAAGACAGCAACACGTCAAGAAGCGGCTGCTTTCATCTACCGCATGCTCAATAAAATGGCAGAGTCTGAAATTCCTGAAGAACCGGGTGACGGTGGCACAGAGGGATACAGAGTAGCCACAATCCAATCAACTGGAGAAATGACATACTCTAAAACCTATTCTTCTTTTGACGCAGCTAAAACCGCAGCTACAGCTTCAAACCAAGTGGTCACAGTAAACGAGCAAATCGTAGAAATGCCTGCAGGATTGGTTTGGTCAAAGCCAGCGCTTGGAAGTTCCTTAACTTACATTTATAAGGACGCATCATTATCATCTTCTTTTACCTATTTGCCAGCAGGCCAGGAAATGAAATACATTGAAGCGACTGAGAATTATGTAAAGGTAATCCTTGCGGGTAAAACCGTTTACGTAAAACATGATGAAGTTTCTCTTGTACCTTTGCAGTTAATCGAAGGCAGAAACTATTATTCTGTTAACACAAATGGCGAGCTAGTCCATACAATCTATGACACTGTAAAAAAATCATATGTATCCTACACAATGGGATTAGCACCAAGCTTCCTTTCACAGGGACAAAAGTATTACAGCTGGGATGGCGGCCAGTTCATGAATACCTCAGGAAATGTAGTCGGCACTGCTTATCAGTACTTTAACTACCTTCCAGCCCGTACAGAAACTGTTTATACAGCAGAGGAATTGAATAGCTATATTGATTACATTTTAGCTGAAAAGCAAGCTCTTTATACTTCTAACCCTACTACTTATGCGAAGTACAAGGACGCATCAACAGTCAGCAAAATCAAAGGTCTTGGAACTTATTTGAAAGTGGCCGAAGTGAAGCATAACATCAATGCATTGCTGATCCTTGGAATGGCGATGCATGAAAGTGACTTCGGAATGAGCAAATACGCTTTGGAACGCAATAATCTGTTCGGAATCAAAGCATACGACAGCAATACAGACGCAGCACAGACTTTTGCTTCTCCGAACGAAGCAATTGATGCACTTGCTAACCTTTACTTGAATAAAAATTACATCAACCCAGTAGGTGCCCATGCAAATGGTGCGGCAACAGGAAACAAAGCCCGCGGCTTTAACGTAAAATACGCTTCAGACCCATACTGGGGACAAAAAATCGCCGGCCATATGCACAGAGTCGACATGTACCTGGGCAAAAAAGACCGCAGCACAAACACATACCGCATCGGCGAAACAGCAGTTGAAGGAGTCAACGCCCGCGTAATGCCAGGAACAGAAGCCGCTATTGCATACAAAAACAACAATCTTGGCTCACCAGTAGCCATACTCGGCTCAGTGAAACACACAGACAACTACGAATGGGACAAAATCATGTCAGACTCAGCAACAATAAACGAAGTCTACATCCGCGCAGACCTCATCAAAGAACTCCCAATCGTAAAATAAATGGTACATGGGGACGGTTCTCATGTTCTCAAAGGGAACACAGGGACGGTTCTTATGTTCCAAATTTACACTTTTTAATAGAAACATAGTAAAAATGCTGGCATATCATGTGCCAGCATTTTTTTAAGGAGAGTTTATTTTGGAAAAGCAATTGTTACAGGCAATCCATTGTTTCAGGCTCTGGGCAGTACGGCCGACCAATCCTTCGATGAATGGGAAGCCGAGTATCCTCGTTGGAATAAAATTTATCAGACAGCAGATAAGTTAATCGAGGCAGACTCCGTAGGTGATTGGAGCGGAGAGTTGTTAGATGAGTTCCTATTCTGATAATGAATGTGAAAATATCATTGATTTGCTTACTCAATCTCAGGACCAGTTGATCGCAGTTGCCTTTTTTCAATTTTTTATTTAACAAAAGGGGAGGCGGAAGTAGGAAAGTTAGTTTGTAACCCTTTAGAGTTTTATAAGGATAAACCCAAAAATGAAAAATCAATAAACTTGGATGAAGGGAGTTAGAGGTAGTAGGAGAAGGTGAAACAGTTGTGAAGGGAGCCACTATCCCTTTTATTTTTAGCTAATGGGTGCATGATCCAGAAGGGTTATTGATGTTAAAGCTCTTATTTCGCTAATGGCGCAGATTAGTGATATAAGAGATTTTTCTGGCAGCACTTCAGTAGTTCAGTTCAACCTTATGACATTTTCAGACTTTCGTCTCGTTTCCCTCCACTGGTTCAAAATGAGTTTTAAAAACACTATGCTTTTTCCCTAGTTTATTAATGACAATATAGGTTGAATCCAATTCTCTCTCAACCTGGTACTCCTCTCCCAAGTCGAATTCCAACTCAATGTCTTCGTTATTGATGCAAATGACTTTTTTCATACTTATCCCCCTAAAAAATAGGTACTACTCTATATCTTTCGACGAAATGGTTATATTTATGTCTCTCTTCAATAAGTTTCAGGGAAAAAATGGTGATTACACTGCCGCCGTATTGGAAACGTACTTGCCATTTTTTCGAATTCCTGGACTTGGATTTTTAACATTCATAACGGAAAATGCAGAATAGCAAATAATCAAAACAAACTTACAAAAGTATTTTCTGATTTTATTGGACAGTACATATCCAAATAACATAAAAAATAAATCGGCCTTTTTAAAAAGAGCCGATTTATTAAAGGAATTTACATTGTTAATTCAAACTGCCTGGAATAAAGATGTGAATAGGGTCCGTCGTTTGCAAGCAACGCATCGTGTGTACCTTGTTCCACAATACCATCCTCTGATAATACGATGATCCTTTGAGCATTGCGGATCGTTGATAAGCGATGGGCAATAACGATGGTTGTTCGGCCCTTTGCTAACCTTTCGAGTGAATCTTTAATGATGCTTTCGCTCTCATTATCTAATGCGCTTGTTGCTTCATCTAAAATGAGAATGGGAGGATTCTTAAGAAACACTCGGGCGATGCTAAGTCTTTGTTTTTGCCCACCGGAAAGTCGGACTCCACGCTGGCCAATTTCAGAGTGATATCCGTTTGGAAGGTTCATGATAAAGTCGTGGGCGTTTGCATGCATAGATGCATTTATTATTTCCTCTTCGCTGGCTGCTGGATTTCCGTAACGAATATTTTCCATAATAGTCCCGGTGAAGAGATAAACATCTTGCTGTACAATGCCAATGCTCTTTCTCAAGGAATCCAGATCAAGAGCGCGGACGTTGTTCCCATCAAGTAATACCTCTCCATCAGTAACTTCATAAAAGCGGGGGATGAGCGAGCAAAATGTCGTTTTTCCCGCACCAGACGGGCCCACCAATGCTACATACTCTCCTGGTTGTATTCGGAGAGACAGGTTTTCCAAGACATGGTCCAAATGGTCTTCATAACGGAAGGAAACATTCTTGAACTCTATTTCACCGCGCACTTCTGCAAGAGTTACGGCATTTGGTTTGTTTTCAATTGCCGGTTTTAGATTCATGATTTCCATAAACCGCTGAAAACCCGTGATTCCTTCCTGAAATTGCGTACTCATATGAGTCAATTTTTGAATTGGCTCAATCATATAGTTAATATACAGTAAAAAAGTGATTAAATCGGCTAAATCCAATGTGTTGTTGACGATACTGGCACCGCCAAAGATAATCACTGAAATCGTAATCAGCTGGATAATCGTTTGTACCACATTGTAAAACTTAGCTTCTGTCTTGTAGAACTCTTTTCTGCTTTCCAGGAAACGATTGTTTTCCCGGTTAAACTTTTCAATCTCAAAGTGTTCGTTGGCAAACGATTTAACTACGCGGATGCCTGACAGACTATCCTCGACCTGTGCGTTTACGTCCCCAATCCGTTCTTTGTTTCTTTTTAGTGCTCTGTTTTCAATCCTATTAAAAAATAAAGAAATGGCACCTAACAATGGCAGGAAGCAGAAAGCGACGATCGTCAACGGAGCGTTAATAAAGAACAAAATAACAAACGCTCCAATAAATCGGACTAGATATTGGAGATAGTCTTCCGGGCCGTGATGGTACAACTCGGAAAGCAGCAGCAGGTCATTCGTGATCCTTGACATGAGTTGCCCAGTCTTTTCCTTATCGTAAAAGCTGAAGGAAAGCTTTTGCATGTGCGCAAACAGCTCACTGCGCATATCACTTTCCATTCGGGCACCTACTTCATGTCCTTTGTAGTCCACAAAATAGGTTCCAATATTCTGGATGGCGACTAAAAATAGCATCAGCCCGCCAATCCAATAAACTTCACTTAGGGCGGTGGCCAAGTCTCCATCTAAAACGTCTTTTGTAATATACCGGACGAGTAACGGGAATACCAAAGTCAGACCCGATACGATAAAAGCGCACGCTAATACCGAAAGATACAATTTTAAATACGGTTTATAATACGATAAAAATTTTTGAACTGGAAAATCCATAAGTTACCCCTTTTTGTGTTATTTAAATAAACACATATAGGGGGCACACCGTTAACATTTAAGAAAGTGTTACACCCCTATATGTTTGAACGGATTGATTCATCATGTTTTTCATTGAAAGATCCTCCTTGTTTGTTGATATGTAAATTATATACAACACAATTTAAAAATGTACAGAAAATTTCGAAACATAGGAACGGTTCTCATGTTAAAAAAATTGAATGATAGAATGACAGAAAGATGCTGGTACAATCCTGTGCCAGCATTTTTTTAAAAGAGAGTTATCTATAAAAAAGAATTTTTACAAGAAGCGGCAAATTTCAAGCTTCGGGCTATAATAGCTCATCAATCCTTTGACCAATGGAAAACAGAGTATCTTCATTGGGATAAAATTTATTTAGCCACGGATGAGCTTGTCGATAATGTCCAGCAGGGGATGGTGCGCAGAGTTGTTAGATTGCTTTCTATACATACTGGCTCGTGACAATGAATGTGAAAATATCATATATATCACGAGCAGTTGTTGGCAAATCTAGACATTTCACTTTTGAAGACTCTGATGCAAGATGGCAGATTGCTTTTGGGCTCGGTAAAATTAATGCCGTTAATAATGAGGTCCTTAGTCTGCTCAAACAATTACTTGAGGATGAATATGAATATGAATATGTTAAAAGAAGGGCTTATTTATCGAGAGAGAAAAAGATTTGAATCATTCCCTGTTTCTTTCACAGAAGGAACCAGAAATATCGCGGGCACATGTTAGAAAAAATCTAATATGTGCTTCTTTTCGCTTTATATTACCACTTTTAAACTGAGTTATAATAGGTTAGTTAAGAAACTATTTTTCAAATCTATAAGTAATTAGTGAAATTCACTTCCTGGAAAACTCGAACTATATACATATTATTCCAATATATATTATTAATTTACTATATTTAATGGTAAAATTGGAATGTAATGTAAAAAAACTAGTATAAAGGGAGAGTAAAAGGAATGAAATTGAGGAAGTGGAAACATTACTTATTATCCGCTGTTTTGATAGGATGCATCGCTTTACCAGGGATGCCTGTAAGAGCGGAAGTATTAGAAATTTCGAAAAAGGTTCAAAAGCCGAATATAGGTGCTGAATTAAATTTTAAGCCTTTAAAACACGAAACAAAGTTAAGTGAAAGGGCAAAGGCTCATTTTAGTCTTGATTCAAAAGGGGATAAAAAGGTTGAAAGATTCTATGTAGAAATAATGGCTTCTGAAGGCATCAACATTGTTTCTCCTAAATCTTTTGAAGTCCCAACAAAAACAGAACAGGAAATTAGCTATACGATTTCACCGAATATAGATGGGAAGATCATGGCAACTGTCACTGAATTCCAAACGAATGGAAAACCTACTTCTGTTAGGAAATTGGAATTTAATGTTGTCTCTAATGATGAAACAGTTTTACATGGCGATGGTGTGTATTCGTTAACAAAAGAACTCTTGGAAAAAGAAAAGAAATCAGGAAAGAAGAATGAGAAACAGGTAAAACAAGAAAAAAAGAAGTTGAACAAGAAAGGTGCAAAAACTTCAGTTGTCCGTTTAAAGGATAAAACAGCTACTGAACAATTTCACCTTGCGGCAGTTTCTAATCAACTAGAGGTTTCTGGGCAGGTTCTTTGGACAGATGCTGAGGGAAATACTCATCCAGCAGAAGGTGTTAACGTTCAAATACTTGATGAAGATAACATCTTCGATGATTTTATTACTACCATTCAAACGGATAAAAATGGAGAATACAGTGCTTCTTTTGATAATGATGCAAAGTGGCCGGAAAGTGGTTATGATATATTCGTAAGGATCTCTACGGAGGGAGATGGATTTGTTGTCACGCCTGCGGGAGATGATGAAGCTTATGAGATTGATAGTGACACAGAGTATGACATCCAAAATGGATCAAGTGTGGGGATCGATATAACCACAAATCAAAACAGGGAAAATGGAGAAGCGTTTTCAGTCCACCAGGCTATGCTGATGGCGGCAAAATACACTAAAGATGTGAATGGAAGTGGTCTTCCAAATGTAAAAGTATTTTTCCCTGATTCAAGTGGGGGCAGTGCTTCTTATTATGATGGGGATGACCTTCATTTACTTAATGGAGACGGATTTGATTGGGATGTCATCCACCACGAATATGGACATCACGCGGCTAATATTCTCAATATTGAAGATAATCCTGGCGGTGAACATAATATTGGGCAAAGCTTAGCAGACCTTCATGGAAAGGATGAGGGATTGAGGCTTGCCTGGGGTGAAGCGTGGCCAACCTTTTATGCGATAAGTCTCCAGTGGGAAATGAATGCAAGTGCGCTAGGCGTACCAAACGTAGGAGATGTTAGATACCAAGATACAGATGATGCAAACTTTGCCTATAATTTAGAAGATAATGAATCAGAGGGTATTGGCGGAGAAGATAATGAAGTATCCATCCAAAGAGCTCTATGGGATTTATATGATATTGGAGCAGAGATAGGAGACGGTGTTTCTTTAGGCGATCATATGTTATGGAATAGGTTAAAACAGGGCAACCCTGTTAATTTTTCAGAAGCATACCAGAGTATTATTGATGGTAAAACAATTAAAGATATGCTTCCGATTGGAACACTCCTAGCTACACATGGGATATCGCCAACCCTGACAAAAGTTAGCGGTATTTTGAGTGAAGAAACGATTCCAACTTTTTCATGGAGTAACAGTGGTGGAAATGATTTCAAGCATAATGAATTCCAAATCGAGTTCTATAATGAAGATTACAGTAAGAAACTACTTACAATTGAAGAGATTAGTGAAAACAAATATAAACCGACAAAGGAAGAATGGAAGGCGATTTTGACATCTTCTGTCGATCGCACTCTTCATTGGGTGGTTAAAGCTTCGCAGACTAGCTCCCCTATTACAGGTCCTTACTTAGGAGGAGAGGCGGCAGTAAAAAGACCTTCTAGCGTCGATGTTGCCTTTGTGGTAGATACTACCGGATCAATGTGGGATGACATCTACCAGGTGAAAAACTCTATCGGAGATATCGTAGATCGCTTAAATGATCAGAGTGCAGATTTCCGGATTAGCATAACAGAGTTTAAAGATTTTAACCACAGTGGAGGAGATTCGTCGGATTATCCTTATCGAGCAATTCAACCTTTTACAGCAGATAGATCACTGATTCAAAATAGTGTACAAACACTTTCTGCTACCGGAGGAGGAGATTGGCCAGAATCAGTATATTCAGGATTAATGAATACGATTCTAGGTGAAGGCATTGGCGAATGGCGGGCTGACGCAGAAAGGGTAATTATCCTCATGGGTGATGCACCACCAAAGGATCCTGAGCCGGAAACAGAATATACGATGGCGGATGTAATCGGTGCTGCGAACAAAGGGGGAATATTGGTTCCTGAAGATCTTAAGGCTAAAGCTTCAACAGAGGGAATTAATATCCACAGTATTGTAATTGGAGAAGATTATTCAACGAAAAATGCCTTTACGAGTCTTTCTGATGGCACAGGAGGAAAGGTCTTTACGGCTCTTACAGCATCGGATGTTGTAGATTCTATCATGGAGGCAATTGGAAGTATCGGAACTGAACCCGATCTCAATCAAGCGCCAGATACTTCAGGAGCAAAAGCAAGTATTTCAGAAATTAATAGTGTGAATCATAAAATGGTTTCAATTGATATACTTGACGTCGTCGATCCAGATGGTGACCCTGTACAAATTGAAATCACTGGAATCACTCAGGATGAAGCTGTGAATGAGAAGGGTAAAGGTAAAAAAGAAGTAGATGGTGAAGGAATCGGCACAAATCAAGCGCAAGTAAGGGCGGAACGTGCAGGAAATGGCAATGGACGTGTGTACCATATTACATTTAGAGCACGAGACGATAAAGGGGCGGAATCAGTAGGCTCAGTTGTGGTAGGGGTACGTCATGATATGGGTGAAAACCACGCGATCATTGATGATGGTCAACTATTTATATCAACTACTCCATAATCTGTTTTAATTACGTGGAGGTTTTATTGTGAAAAGATGTTTATTTCTCTTAATGTGTATAATTTCAATGGTTGGCTGCAGCCAGGAAAGTACATCACCAAAACAGTCAGGGAAAATGTTGCCGCCAATTAAAGCTAAGCTAGAGGTAGAAGAAGAATCCCTCAGCAACGATATTATACAGCTTACTTTACGAATTACATTTGAAAACTCCGAAACAAAGGCAAAAGCTATCTTAGAGGAATCAGGTGTAATCCAAAACACCGAAGTAGGAAAAAGTGTATTGGGAGAATGGAGTAATCTTCAAAAGGGTGAGGCTATTTCTATTCTGATTGATGTAAAAGCAAAAGGTAATGGGAAAGGAAGCATCAAAGTGAAGGTAGAAGCATACGACGATAATGGAAAGTTAAAGTATGGAATGAATCCATCTCAATATTTTCTTTTCAGCGAAGAAGAGGTACTAACAGGAAATAACGGCTTTATGGAGTTGGAAATTCAGCACCTGGACCACTTGAAGGAGCAAGGGAAGATTTCGAACAAGGAATACGAAAAACGTAAAGAAGAAATCATGAAGGGGAATTAGCATTACAAATGCGTTAACACATTAAAGCGGTGGGGGTCAGACCCCCACCGCTTTAATGTTCTAAAGTATTTGTTTTTTTATGCTGTTTTCTTCTTCTTCAAAATCCCCAGCAGCTGCCTGAAGCCTTCACGATAAAACACATAAACTCCAGCGACATAAAGGACTACGCCAAGCGGCACAAGAATCCCCAGCTGGATCAATGAGTAAAGCTCAGAAATCGGCGTGAACTGTTTGATTAAGTACAACGGTATCGCCATAATCAAGGTCGGCAATACCACTCGTGCAAACAGCATTCCCAACCTTACTCGCTCTTCACGATCGAAATCTTTATACACAACATACGTCGAGACGCCCAAGTAATAAATCGAAACGAGCGAGCTTGTCAGCGCCAGGCCTGGGTATCCAAACCGGCCTACGAGCAGCCAGTTGAATACGAGGTTCAACACGATGGTCGTAATGCTGATCCGCAGCACGATCGCCGTTTTCCCGCGGGCGTACATCGATTTTGACACAATGTACTGCAAGCCTTGCGTGACAATCAACGGAATATAATAAACAAGTGCGATATAAGTGTTCTGTGTATCCTCAGCCGTAAAGCGGCCGCGTTCGTACACAAACGAGATCGCTTCTTTGCCGACAAGCAGCAAGCCGACCGCAATCGGCAGCAAGGTCACAAGTGTAATCTGCATACCCATGAACACGGTGCCCTGGAACTTCTTAGGGTTGTCCACCTGTTCAGACAATAAGGTGAAAATAATCGCCGCAACAGTTGTCGCATAAATCGCCTGTGGGATGCTCACCAAAAGGGAGGCGTTGTTCAAGTACGTAACCGCACCGCTGACCTCAGTACCTGAAGCAAACGATTTATTCACGAACATATTAATCTGTCCAACAACCGAATTCAACAACGCGGGCGCCAACAGGACAATGAAAGCCGAAAAGAATGCCTTCTCTACTTTTACCGTAGGCTGCCACTTATAACCGTTCTTAAACAGGTAAAAGAACTGAACGACTGTACCTAAGAATGTTCCAAAAATAAAACCGTAAGCAAGGCTGTAAATTCCCCACTGATCAGAGAACAATAGGGCAAATACTGCACCCATCAAGGTCGCGAGCAATTTTGAAATCTGTGACGGAACAAACACACGTCGCCCCTGAAGATAAGACTCCAGTATCCCATTCACAGCAATCAAACTCATAAATAGGAAAAAGAACTGCGTGATATCAACAGCAATTTTTTTGGTCGTTTCCGTCATGTGCCCATAAATGAAAGGGACAAAATAAGGAACAAGGAAGTACCCGACAAGTGTAACGCCGAGGAAGACTAACACCGTTCCATTCAAGATGCCGTTTGCATTGCGCTCCGTTTCCTCAGGGTTTTCCTTCCTTTTTTGCACATACATAGGAAGAAACACGTTATTGAACCCGCCGGAAATCATCGCCACAACGAGCGTGATAAAAGAAAAGGCCAGCAAAAAACCATCTGTGTAATGATTGGCCCCGAACTCATTGGCGATAATACTTTCCCGCAAGAAACCGGATAGCTTAAGGACTAAGGCCAGCAGGGTGATCCAGATGGCCGTTTTTTTCAATCCTGCCATAAATATTTCAGTCACTTTCTATAAAAGAATTTTCTCGCATTAAATTTCCGTCCAAGGCCAAATTCCACATAAGCGAGACGAAAAGGCCCCTAAACAAAAGTAAGGCGAAACAGCATATGCCCCGCCTTACTCGTCTCTTTCTCTATCATAACAGTCTCCATCCACAGAGACCATAATACCCAAAAAAATTTATTTACGCCCCAAAGCGCTCAAATAAATCTCTTCATACTTTTCAGCCGCAGCAACGTGGGAGTATTCGTCCTCGATTTTCTTGCGAGCCTTTGCAGCGAACTCTTCGCCTTTATCCGGATTAGCCAGCAAGTAGATGATCGCGTCCGAAAGCTCCTGGACATTCTTCTCCTCAACAAGCAAGCCGTCTTCCTTGTCTTCGATGATTTCCTTCAAGCCGCCGACCGCGCAGGCAACTAACGGAGATCCAGAGCCCATCGCTTCCAAAGCAGAAATCGAAGTTGCTTCTTCAACGCCGGCGGAGTGGACACTTGGCACAAGCGCAACATCTGCCAGTGCGTAATAGTCCTTAACCTTATCATGGGCAACCGCGCCAAGCAGGTCAACATTGTTCTCCAGCCCATTTTCGGCCACAATTTTCTTAATTTCCGACAACGCTTCGCCGCTTCCTGCATAGATTAACCTTGTGTTTGGAAATTCCTTAAGGACAGCAGGCAAGGCAAGCGCCGGATAGATGACACCGTTCTTTTTCGTCAAACGGCGCGGAACGAATAAAATGTTCTCATCACGCGAAATGCCATACTTATCACGAAGCGCGTCCTTCTTGTCCTTATCAGGCTTGAAGCTGTGAATGTCGATGAAGTTGCGGATCGCGATGCCGTCGACACCTGACAATTCCTTCACATAGTCCTTCAATCGCTGGTCAACCGTGACGATCTTGCGTGTGCCCTGGTAAGCCTGGATTTCGATTTCCTGCATTTCCTGTGCTTCAGCGCTGCCTTCGTCGATCGAACCTTTGCTGACAGCTTCGAACGCCATATAGCCGTGGACAGTCGAAACAACAGGAATCCCTGTCTCAAGTGCAGCGAGGGTAGTGAACGGATCCTGGGCGTTAATCACGTCATATTTTTTATGTTTATTTTTTAAAATAAGAGCCTTCAGCAAATTCTTGCGGGCATAATGGCTCCATAGAATACCGCGGCCCTTTTTCACCTTATTGATGACAAAACTTGGCCCCTGTGCGTACATCTTGCGGACAACAGGCGACACATCCGTGAACGAAAGGACATCCACTTCATGCCCGCGCTCCTCAAGACCAGCCTTCAACGTAGCAACATGTGTAGAAAGACCGCCAGCATGCGGGTAATCATAAGCGGTAGCAATAAGAATTTTCATAATTGCACCTCCTGAGTTATTTTTAGCAAACGGAAACACGGGGACGGTTCTCGTGTTCCAATTTGGAACATGAGAACCGTCCCCATGTTCCACTTATCTTACAAACTTTTCTTTCATTAAATCAATGTTCCTAACGGCTTCGGCGCGCATTTCTTCGGCGTTTGCTTTTACAACCTGGCTGTACTTTTCGCGGTTGTCCAACAATTCCAAGCCGTTTTTCGTCAGCTCGTCGACGTTCATTTCTTCAAGTACAGCTGAGTATGGCCACATGCCGCTTCGCTTGAGCAGGCTTTCGACTTTTTTGTCATAGCTTAACCCAATATGCGGCACGCCTGTCAGCGTTGAGAAAATTAATGCGTGCAATCTCATGCCGATCGTCATCTGGCATTCGCCGATGAAGTTCAGGTATTGGTTAGGTGTAAAATTCATTCCAAGAATGTGGCACTTGTCCGCGTGTTTCATATGCTTCATGACATTTTTGCTTGCCGTGTCGTCGTGATGGCCTTCCATCGGCACGAAAACAGGCGTAATGCCGCGAGCTTCGATCCAGTGATCAAGAATCTCAGCTACCTGCTCGAACTGCTTTACTTTTTCAAACCAAGGACGCACAGATACTGCGACTAAGTTGTCCTTGCGCTCCAGTTGAAGGCTGTCAATCGCTGCAGTATCCTTTTTCGGATGAAAAGCAAACACGATATCAGATGTAACGACTGTTTCTGGACGAGTAACACCCAGCTTGTGCAGCAAATCCTTCGAAAACTGGTCACGAACCGTAACGAAGTCTGCCATATTGGCAAATACCTTCATTAAAATTTTACCCCATGTGGAGTTGACCGGGCCGATGCCTTGTGAGAAGAACATAACCTTTGTTCCGACAAGCTTTGCTAAAAAGACAATCAACAAATAGTACGGAAGGGGGCCGAAAATAAAGCGGGTCGGATATGTATCCTGCAGCAATCCGCCGCCGCCAGAAATCAGCAGGTTCGCTTCCTTCAAAGCCTTGACCTTCCCTTTAAAATCATGGCGCCAGCCGCGGTATACAGTTTTTACATTATGTTCCTTTGCCGTCTGCTCCGGTGATAAAGAGAATACGGTAATTTCTGGCTGGTCTAAATGCTCGCGCAAGTTATCGACAATGGATTCAAGAATGGCTTCGTCACCAGTATTACCGAGGCCATAAAATCCTGAGATGACAATTTTCAAAGAAGTTGCTCCTCCTTAATATAGAAAGTAGTGCGTTGGTAAAACATAATCATAATTAATTTAAAACGCAGTGCAAAAAAAGAAGGTGCCCTAACAATTCTAAGCACCGAAAAGCTAAACAATATTTTAACACTATCACGGAATGCATTCAATGTTCAAGGGTGCAAGGTTTGACAAGATTTGATATACTATGTTAGAAATTGAAACTAGATTGATCAAATAATCACATAATATAAGCAATTATAACTGCCTTAAAAAGAGAGGTCCTTATTAATGAAGAAGATTTGTGTCATTGGATTAGGTTATATCGGACTGCCAACCGCTGCGGTTTTTGCAAGAGCCGGCTATGACATTGTCGGAGTAGACGTCAGCGAGCGTGTAGTGAACTCGTTAAATAATGGAGAAATTACAATTGAAGAAGTCGGGCTTCCTGAGCTCGTTAAAGAAGTTGTCGAAAAAGAGAAGCTTCGCGCTTCACTTACACCGGAAGAGGCAGATGTATTTATCATCGCCGTTCCGACGCCAATCCACCATGATTTAACTGCAAATGTAGATTACGTAATCAGCGCAACGAAATCAATCGTTCCTTTTGTAAAAAAAGGCGATGTCGTGATCGTTGAGTCAACAATCCCGCCAAGAACGATGGATGATGTTGTAGCGCCGATCCTTGTTGAAGCTGGATTCGACGTTCAAAACGATGTATTCCTTGCACACTGCCCAGAGCGCGTGCTTCCAGGCCGCATCCTGATCGAGCTGATCGAAAACACTCGTATCGTCGGCGGAACAACTCCCGTTGCTGCTAAAAAGGCTGGTGACGTGTACCGTGCAGTCGTAACTGGCGACGTCATTGAGACAGAAGCGATTACAGCTGAAATGTCAAAACTTATGGAAAATACATTCCGTGACGTGAACATTGCACTTGCGAATGAATTAGCTAAAATCAGTGCGAAACTAGGCGTCAATGCTCACAGCGTAATCGAGCTTGCCAACAAGCACCCACGCGTAAATATCCACCAGCCTGGACCTGGTGTAGGCGGACACTGCTTAGCAGTCGACCCTTATTTCATTGTTGAAAAAGCTCGCAATGAATCCGTTCTGATCAAGCTATCACGCGACATCAACAATTCAATGCCAGAATTCGTCGTTGAAAAGGTTGAAGAGTTAACAGTACAGATCGAAAAACCGAAGATTGCTGTTATGGGCTTAACATATAAAGGAAACATCGATGACGTGCGAGAAAGTCCGGCGATTGAAATTTATGAAATGCTGGCTAAAAATCCGCGCTTCGAAACAGTGGCGCATGACCCACACGTTCAGCAGGATCAGGTACAATTCCCACTTCTTTCATTAGAAGATGCATTGGCTGATGCTCACGTTGCTGTCGTACTGGCTGACCACAATGAATTTAAAACATTAGACAGCCAACTTGTTTCTTCTAAAATGAAGTCACCAGTTGTGTTCGATACGAAAAACTGCACAAATCTTGATAGCGATTTTGTAAAAGTTTACAAAATCGGCGACCTGTCAGGACTGAAACCAATTCAGCTCTAAGAGGGTTTGATAACTGCTATGGAAAAAGAAAACTATTTAGGCGTCAATGTGTCGCCTTTAAATTATGAACAAATCATTGCAGACCTCCGCGTACGGATGGAGGCTGGCCTGCAATCAACAATCATCGCGGTCAACCCAGAAAAGGTTATGGCTGCGGAAAAAAATGAAGAGCTTCGCCAGTTGATTAACTCATCAACCTACCAGATTCCAGATGGAGTAGGGATTTTGCTCGCCTCGAAAATGAAGGGCGGCAAGATTTCCTCCCGGGTAACTGGGGTAGATATGATGGACAGGCTGATCCGCTTTGCTGCTGAGGAAAACCATAAGGTCTTCCTTTACGGGGCAAAAGAAGAAGTCGTCACAACGGCAAAGCAAAAGCTTGAAGAAAAATATCCAGGCCTTGTCATTTCCGGTTACGAGAATGGGTATGAAAAGGACAATGAAAAAATCATTAATAATATCAATGCATCAGGCGCGGAATTGCTGTTTGTCGCAATGGGCAGCCCGAAGCAGGAGCTGTGGATCCGCGAAAACATGGGCAAGCTGAACGTGAAAGTATTCCAGGGAGTCGGCGGCAGCTTCGACGTCTTCTCCGGAAAAGTCCAGCGCGCGCCACTATTCTTCCGCAAGCTTGGCATTGAATGGCTGTACCGTCTGTTAAAAGAACCAAAGCGCTTCAAGCGCCAGCTGGCACTGCCAAGATTTTTAATGAAAATCCTTGGCGCTAAATAATATCGATAAAAAAGAACCAAAATAAGGCTTGAACTAACTATTCAAGCCTTTTAAAATGTCTAAAAGAAGAAATGTGTCTATATGTGTCACCAAACAGGTTAGAAAAACGTCTATTATTTTATAAGCTCTGTATACAAGGCTGTTGATTTTCGTTCCAGGCGTTTCACTTTCCGCGGGGCTGGCGCTGAGCCTCCTCGTCGCTT
>NZ_JBALSS010000002.1:17969-50953 GCF_036967045.1 Bacillus sp. JJ1609
AAAATCAACATTCAGCTTTTACAGAGCCATTTCATAAAATCTGCACTCATACCATCTAAGTCATTTAAGCATGAGAAAGGAATTGTCGAATGAACTCGTTAACCTGGAGAGATTTCCCGTTTATTTTCATCGCCCTGCCGGTTCTCGCGGTTGCTTTATTGTTCCCTGGCACACTCACTGGCCTTGGGGCTTCAGCACTATTGGCGCTATATGCTCTTGTTTCACCAAAAAACGGGCTAATGATGCTTTTGCTCTATTTCCCGACTCGTCCATTTTTAATAGAAGTAAATCCGTCACTGAAAATGGCTGGAGATTTAATTATTTTAGCGGCTTTTGCTAGTGTCGCATTTGCAGCGATTCGCAATGGCAACTGGAAAAGTCTATTCAAATTCCAAGTCTTTGAATGGGCATTCTTGCTCTTCGTCGTAATTGGAGCCTTATCAGCTTATCTTACTGGTGTATCAATCGGTGCGATCGTGTTCCAAATCCGCGCTTTCGTCATTACGTACATCGTTTACTACATTGTAAAACGACTTGATATCACAAAGGAAGACATCCTGAAGTTTTTGTGGACAACCTTCATTATGGCGATCCTGCTAAGCTTGCATGGACTAGTTGAAAAATTATCCCTTCGCACATACTTGATGCCTGAAAAATGGGTCGGACGTTCACTATCACCAAACAACCGTGTCAGAATCTACGGACTGATCGACAATCCAAACGTTCTTGCAGTCTACCTTTCTCTGGCATTAATGCTGACGATTTACTTGAAGCAGCTTGTAGCAGGGAAAACGACAAAAATCATCCTTACTATCGGCATGATCCTGATGCTTGGTGTTATTACGCTAACGTACTCAAGGGGAACATGGATCGGATTCATCATCGCGCTTGCTGTCTACCTGGCTGTTTCGAGAAACTGGAGGCGCACCGGAAACGTTTTTGTCGCAGCAGTAATATCGATTATACTGATCAATATCCCAGTTACCCAGGCGACAAATTATATTAAATCTGTTGGTTTCGGTGACAATGTACCCCGCGATGTCATTCAAGCAGAACCTGGTGAAGACCTGCCATCAGATGAAGAGAAGCGGATCAAAGAGACATTTGAAATGTCGACCGTTGAACTAAGTAAAACTACAGGCCGTCTGTTCATCGTCAATAAAGGCTTTGAAATCTTCAAGGACCATCCTGTCATCGGTTCTGGCTTCGCAACCTTTGGCGACTCAGCAGCCAAAGGCAATGGCTCACCTATTTATGATGATTACGGAATTAACTTCAATATCTATTCAGATAATCAGTATATACAGATCATTGCTCAAACAGGGGCAGTTGGAGTAATCCTGTTCGCGACTTTCCTTCTCGGGATGCTTTTCTTCCTCTGGAAAAAACGAAAACAAACAGGGTATGCGGTCCCGGTACTGGCTGTCCTTATTGGCGTCTATGTGGTCGGAATCCTCTATAATATCTGGGAAGACAAAACGTTCACAACTTATTTCTTTATGATGCTCGCAGTTGTTGCACATGGCATCAATAATAAAGGGTGGGGAAAATATGAAAGTCCTTCATCTCATTAGCGGCGGAGAAACAGGTGGTTCAAAAAACCACCTGCTTTCTTTATTAAAAAACTTTCAGGAAACAGAAGTCCTTCTTGGAGTCTTCCAGGAAGGAAAGCTATCCGAGGAAGCAAGGCAGATGGGGATTCCGGTTATCGTGTACGGGCAGTCTTCACGCTATGATTTTTCCGTCATCAGTAAAATCAAGCAAACAATCAAGGATAACGGAATATCCGTAGTCCATACACATGGCCCGCGCGCCAATCTTTTTACATACCTGGTGCGTCAAACAACTTCTTTTAAATGGATCAGCACGATTCACAGCGATCCATCCCAGGATTTTATCAAGGGCGGCATAAAGGGCAAAATCTTCACAACAATTAATATGAAGGTTATTAAAAAGATTGATCACTTTTTCGCGGTATCTGAACGATTCAAGCAAATGCTTGTCGGGTTTGGATTACAAGCAGATAAAATTACAACTGTATACAATGGAATTTCGTTCGATGAGCAGTTGGAATGCAAGCTGTCCCGTAAGGACCTCCAGCTTGAAGAGGATGATTTTGTTATCTGTATGGTGGCTAGGCTTCATCCCATCAAGGGCCATACAGTCGTCTTTGATGCGCTGAAAAAAGTCCTGACGACAAACGCAAATGTGAAACTCCTTTTAATCGGCGATGGTCCGGAGAGGGAGGAGCTCGAACAGGAAGTCCAACAAAAGGGGTTAACCCACCATGTTAGATTCCTGGGTTTCCAGCAGGACGTGCACTCCTATCTGTGCATCTCTGATGTAAAATTGCTCGCTTCCTATAGCGAAAGCTTCCCGCTTGTCATCCTTGAAGCGGCCCGCGCCCATACACCGGTCATTTCCACGGATGTTGGCGGTGTGAAGGATTTAATCTCTGACCCGTCACTTGGATGGGTTGTACCAATTAAGGATTCAAATGCAATCACTGGAGCGATCACAGAAGCAATCCACCACGAAAACCTGCCAGAGCTGGGTAAAAACTTATACGAAAAAGCATCCAGACTATATTCCGTAGACCAGCTGGCAAAAAGTACAGAAGAAACATACAAAAAAATTTAGCATACACACAAAGATTGCGTCATAGTTATATCTTTGTGGGCCAAAAACATGTAGGGAACCCTGCATGTTTTTTGTTTGGAAAATTTTTTTGTAAATATATGAAACTTTCTTCATGCCCTATCCGTCTTAAATAAGTGGAAAGAATTGCTATGTCTACCAAGCAATTTTCTTCCATGGTAAAACTTCCAAAAATAGAATAATAGTAGTATAATCATAATTGTGTTGTGCTGGTAAATAGCCCAAAAACAGGAGTATTATGCTACTTATCTAGCAATAAATTGTTTTATAGGTAGAAATTTGTAAAAAAAGGTTGAAAAATCAACCAAGTTTGGTAGAATAGTGTACATGTATAGTAATGCTATTTTCTTCTGTCCAATTTACTAAATCAGAGAGATTAAGATTTTCCGTAATACATAGACAGTGAAAACTGACTCTCGGACCAAATTATCAGAAGAGATAGACTATAAAACTATTACAACACGTTTGAAATCCGGATCTTACCAATTCGGAGGCACCATGAACAATTTATTTACAAAACAGGGAGGAAACACAAAATGGCATACCAACCAAAATCTTACCGCAAATTTGTAGCGACTGCTGCTACTGCAACTCTAGTTGCATCTGCAATCGCTCCAGCTGTGGGCGCTGCATCTAACTTCACTGATGTAGCACCAAAGTACAAAGAGGCTGTTGACTACCTAGTAGCTAACAACATCACTCAAGGAACTTCCGACACTCTATTCGGAACTCATGACAACATCAAGCGTGGAGACCTAGCGATCTGGCTTGCAAAAGCTCTTAAGCTTGACACTACTGGTGCTGCTGCTTCTGGCTTCGTAGATACAAAAGGCACTCGTTATGATGCATACGTATCTGTTCTTAAAGCTAAAGGCTTCATCTCTGGTAAGTCTGCAACTGAATTCGCTCCAAACGCTACTGTAACTCGTGGCGAAATGGCAATCATGCTTTCAAATGCTTATGACCTAAAATCTGATACAGCTACTAAATTCACAGATGCTGTAGGTAACTATAAAACTGCTATCCAGGGACTATTCGCTTACGGCGTAACTACTGGTAAATCAGACACAATGTTCGGCACAAGCATGAACATCACTCGTGGAGACCTAGCAATCTTCTTAAAGCGTGCTGCTGAAGTAGTTAAGACTCCTGCTGTTGTAAGTGCAACTGCTGTTAACGGTAAAGAGCTTGTTGTTAAGTTCAACCAAGCTGTTGACAAGACAGACGCTCTACTTCTTTCTAAATATTCATTAACTGGTGAAACTTTCAGTGGCGCTGCTGTTTCTGAAGACGGAAAAACTGTAACTCTTACAGCTACTGATGTAATTGATGTTACTAACGCTACTTTAGAAATCCAACCAATCAAGACTAAAGCAAATGCAGATGTAAAAACTGCTAAATACGTAACTCTATTCTCTTACAAAGATACTTCAGCTCCAGCTGTTGCTTCTGTAGAAGCTAAAGGAACTGAAGCAGTTGTAACGTTCAACGAAGCACTTGCTTCTGCAGGAACTGTAAGCTTAGATGGTAAAGAACTTACTGCTGGCACTGACTATGTAGTGAGTGGCAAAACTATTACAGTTAAAAACCTTGTAGCTGAAAAGTCTTACAAACTTGATGTTGTAGGCGCTACTGATGCTGCTGGTAACCTATCTGGCCAAATCACTGTAAACTTCACAGTTTCTAAGCCAGTTGTTGACAGCTCAAAACCAACTGTTTCTTCAACAGTTTCTGGTAACAAATTAACTCTTTCTTTCTCTGAAGAAGTAACTCCTGGTACTGTAACAATCGGCGGTACTGCAGTTGCTGCTAACAAGCTTGTAGCTTCAGAAGACAAGAAAACTTACACAGTTGACGTTCAAGACGCTGGATTCTTTGGCGGAACAACTTTCTTCACAAGAGAAGTAGTAGTAAGTGGATTTGCTGATAAAGCTTCTACACCTAACACTATGGATCAAGTGAAGTTCAATGCAACTTTCACTGCTGATACTACAGCTCCTAAATTCGTTTCAGCTGCTATCAAAACTGTTGCAAAAGATTCTACTTCTGATCTAATCCTATTGACTTTTGATGATGCTGTAAAAGCTGGCGACCTTACAGGTTTAGATGAGCTTGTTGTTAAGTCAGTCGACGGTATCTATCAGTCAAACAACAAATTAGACCTAAGCACTGCAAACGTAGCTTATGGCTATGATGTTGACGGAAAAGATGGCGTTAAAGGAAGCGAACTTAACGTTGTTGCAATCACTTTCGATTCTAAAGAAAAGTCTTCATACTCATTTGATTTAGCTGGAAAAGTTGTTGCTGACACTTATGGAAACCAAGTGGCTGGTACTGTAAGCTTCTCTGCAGTAGCTCCTGAGTTCTCAGCTACTCCATCAACTGATGCTAAGGATGTAACTTTCTCTGCTACACCTTCAGCTAACAATGTAGATATCACTTTAAACTTTAACAAGTCTATGAGTGATTCAGCGGTTAATGCTTCTAACTACACATTAGGTGGAAAAGCATTACCAACTGGTTCTACTGTAAAGTTTGTAGATAACAGATCTAAAGTAGTTATTACATTACCACAAGGTTCTGTATCAGCTAACGGAACTTATGCTCTTGTAGGTACTAACCTAACTGACAAGGACGGAAACACTCTAGTAGGTGGAAAAGTTACTCAAACTTTAACATTGAAAGAAAACGTGGTTCCAACAGCTACAACTGTTGTTCTCGCTGACAGCAAAAACTTCACTGTTGACTTCTCTGAAGCTGTATACGCTGACGCTACAGTTACTGGTGTAACAGTAAAAGTTAACGGAACTTCATTAGCTGCTGACAAGTACGTTGTAACTGTATCAAACGGTGATCTTAAAGTGACTACAGTTAACAACCTAAATGCAACTGATTCAATCACAGTTGAATTTAAAGATACTAACCTAAGAGATGCTAACGGAAACAAAGTTGCTAACAGCACAGTTTCTAAGTAATCTTTAAACAATAAGAGGATTCTCTGCTAACGCAGAGGATCCTTTTTTGTCTTTCTATGAGTTCTTGTCACTTGGCAATTAGGAGTCACGTCTCCTCACAAACTGGTTAGAACATGTTTACTGTTCATGCATAGTTAGAATGTTATTGTCTGGAAGAAACCTGGTACTTTTATAGTTAAACTGAACCTAGAAGCTGGTAAAGATATAGGAGTCTAATTTTGCTTCCGAATTTACAACAAAGTTCTTGTGAATCTTTGAAAACATGGTAAATAGTTCCTTAAATTTTGGGGACTATTCATTTAAAAGAGCGAAACCTTGAGAGTGCTCGATTTCGCGTGTGTCACCTATTGTAAAACGTAAATGAATAATGTGTAAAAACTTGTTGAACTATAGTGAAAGTTTTGTGGATTTTGGTATAATAAGAGTTGGGTCAAAATTACTATTATTCTAAAAGTTTATTATTTTTGGTAATTTTGAGAGAACTTGAAATTTTTAGGTTAATAGATTTTAAGTTCACCTACAAGATCAAGGGAGGATTGGTTAATGGTGTCAAAGCATAAGTCTTACCGCAAATTTATCGCGACTGCTGCCACAGCAACCATGGTTACAGCAGTAGTAGCTCCGGTTATTTCTGCAGCAGGTTTCTCAGATGTGACAGAAAGATATTCAGAGTCTGTTGATTTTCTTTTATCTAAAGGTGCAAAGGGAATCAGTGATTCATACTTTGGTGTAAATGAAGAAATCAAGCGTGTCGATGCAGCCATTCTAACAGCGATGATTTTAGGATTGGATATTGAGAACGCTCCTGCTTCTGGCTTTACAGATGTACCAGCTCGCGGAGTAAAAGCTGTTAATGCTCTTAAAGCTGCAGGAATTACTTCTGGTAAAACAAAAACGACTTTTGGTTCAAACAGCCCAATTACTCGCGGTGAACTAGCGATTTGGCTTCAAAAAGGCTTTAAGCTAACAGGTGGCGCTGATCTTTCCTTTAAAGATGTAACAAAAAATTATGAAGCTGCAGTACAAGCTCTAGTAGCTAATAATGTTGCTAAAGGCATGTCGTCTGATCAATTCGGAGTAAATCTAAATGTAAAACGCGGCGATTTTGCTATCTTCTTACATAAATCGTCAAAAGCTGTTGGCGCACCACCAGTTGTAACACCGCCACCAGTTACTCCACCAGTCACACCTCCAGGTAATCCAAATAACTATAAGCTTACACTTATGCATACTAACGATACACATGCGAACTTAGATAATATTGCAAAAACAGTTACTGCTGTTAAGCAAGTAAGATCTGCAAACCCAAATGCATTATTGTTGAGTGCAGGGGATGTATTCTCAGGAACTCTATACTTCAACGAGTTTAATGGTTTAGCAGACTTGGAATTCATGAACCTAATGAAATATGATGCTATGACATTTGGTAACCACGAGTTCGATAAGGGGACGGCAACATTGGATGCCTTTGTTGAAGGGGCAAAATTCCCATTTGTAAGCGCTAACGTAGACTTCTCTGCGGATGCTAACTTGAATGACGACTTCAAGGATGTAGTTTCTACAACTGCTGGTACAAACGGAGAAATCTATAACGGTATCGTTAAAGTTGTAAATGGCGAAAAGGTTGGTATCTTCGGTCTGACTACTGCTGAAACTGAGTATATCTCAAGCCCTGGAGAAGGTGTTAAATTTGAAGATTACATTGCAGCGGCAGAAAACGCTGTAAAGGCATTCAAAGCTGCAGGTGTTAATAAAATCGTTGCTCTTTCCCATCTTGGTTACCTAGATGGCGGCGGAGATAACGATGTGACTTTAGCAAAATCAGTTGAAGGTATTGACGTAATCGTTGGTGGCCACTCCCATGATAAGCTGGTTGCTCCAGTTGTAGATACAACAGGCACAGAAGCTACTGTCATTGTACAGGCAAACGAATATAACAAATTCCTTGGCACTCTTGATGTAGAATTTGATAAGGATGGCAAGGTTGCAGGATATGCAGGAAAGCTGATTGATATTGCTACAATGAGTGAAGATGCAGAAGCAAAAGCAATGTTGCAGCCTTATAAGACTAAAATAGAAGTGACTCAAAAGCTGGAAATTGGTAAAACAACTGTTGATTTAATCGGAGGAAATCCAGCAGCTAGAACGGCTGAAACAAATTTAGGTAATGCGATCGCAGATGGAATGCTGGCAAAAGCTAAAACAATCAACCCTGATACAGTAATTGCATTACAAAACGGTGGCGGTGTACGTACCTCCGTTAAAGCTGGTCCTATTACTCTAGGACAAGTACAGACAGTAATGCCATTTGCTAATGCATTAGCAATCATGGAAATCACAGGTGCCGAGCTTGAAGCTGCTCTTGAACATGCTGTTTCGATCGCACCAAGTGCAAACGGTGCATTCCTGCAAATTGCTGGAATGAAATACACTTATGATAGCAGGAAGCCTGCTGGTGAAAGAGTTGTATCCGTTGAGGTTAAAGGTACAGACGGAAATTACTCAGCACTTGAATCTGACAAGAAATATTTCGTAGCTACAAACATCTTCACTGCTAAAGGTGGAGACAACTTCTCAATGTTTGCAAAAGCTTATAATGAAGGCAGAGTAAGTGAGCCTGGCTTCGTTGACTGGGAAGTATTCAAAGAATACATTGATGCACAGCCTAACGATACAATCAGCCCGACTGTAGAAGGCCGCATCATTGACGTGGCAACAATGCCAGCACCACCAGTAGTTGTTGATTCAGCTGACTTCAGTGGTGCTGCTGCAGCTCCAAAAGTTTATGATGGTTCTGTAAGCGTAGATGTGACTGGAGTAGCAAAGCTTGAGAATGCTGTAGTAAAAGGTGACCTTCACCTAAAAGGAAACTCAACTGTAGAATTATCTAACGTAACAGTTGAAGGCGATACTATCTTAGTAGACTAATTGGAAATAGCCTCTGGCATGCAACACGCTGGAGGCTATCTCTATCCTCTTTTTAAAAGTCAGACTTTCGACCTGTCCCAAAAGTGAAAGGCTTCATCAAAAAAACAAAAAACCTCTTCAAAAGGAGACTTAATTAATGATTAACCGATCGCAAAGGAAGTCATTAAGTATCTTGTTAACGCTGGCTTTGGTCGTTAACCTTTTCTTGCCATTTATTTCACAAGAGGTAAAAGCAGCTACAGTCGCTTCTGATCTGTTTATTTCTGAGTATGTGGAAGGGTCTGGTTATAACAAAGCGCTAGAATTATATAACGGAACCGGACATGATGTGAATCTTAAGGAATATACACTTGAACTAAATGTAAACAGTGTAGCTACCAATAACACCAAACTAGATTTAAACGCAACTGAATTATCCAATGCTACATTAAAAAATGGAGAAACTTTTGTAATCGTGTACTCCCATGCAGACGTTGCTCAAGCGCTGAAGGATAAAGCGGACTTAATCAGTTCTTTCCCTAACTTTAATGGGGACGATGCTGTATTGCTTAAACACAATGGTACTCTTATCGATTCAATCGGACAAGAGGGTACTGATCCGGGCACAGCATGGGGAACAACAGTAAAAACTGCTGATCAAACTCTTGTTCGTAAGAGTACAGTTACAACGGGTGATAAAGACACAACTAACGCTTTCGATCCTGCTACAGAGTGGGTTTCCTTAGGTAAAGACATATTCACAAACATCGGGACCCACACAATGGACGGCGCATCAGAAGCACCAACTAAAGTAGCCTCATTATCCGCTTCTGTAACAGCTCCATCTGTAAAAGCTGGTACTGCAGTAGAATTAACAACTGCAACGGAAGGCGCAACAATCTACTACACAGTAGACGGTTCTGAACCAACAACGTCTTCTGACGTATATTCAACGGCAATCACAATCAATCAAGACACAATAATCAAGGCATTTGCTGTTGCAGATAACCTTGAAAAAAGCGATGTTGCAACTTTCTCTTACACAGTTTTACAGAAAAAAGCGATCGCTGAAGTGAGAGAGTTGAAAGCAGGAGACTATGTACTTACATCTGGTGTTGTTACAGCAGTTTTAGGCAAAAACATCTACATCCAAGATGAAACTGCAGGTATCGTTCTTTATGGAACACTTAATGTTCAGCCTGGTGATGAAGTAGAGGCATCAGGTAAAGTAACTGAGTTTAATACACTACTGGAAATTGAAGTAGTACAAGAGGATGTTAAAGTTCTTGGACAGAAAGAAGTTCCTGCTGCTAAAGAACTGACTGCAGCAGAATTGTCTGAGCAATATGAAGCAATGCTTGTAAAAGTAGGCAAGTCAAAGGTTGAAAGCTTCGAAGGCGGCAACTACACTGTCGTGGATGCAAACGGTGACTCTTACCAGGTTCGTCCAGGTGTTGCGGAGTGGCTTGAAGTTGACACGTCTTACGATTCTATCACAGGCGTTCTTGGTGCGTTCAAAGACGTATACCAGCTAATTCCTAGAACGGAATCCGATATCGTTCTGGACCCTAGCTTTGTTCGTCCAGCAGTGGCAACTCCTGGTGCAGGCTTCATCAATGCAGGAGATTCAGTAAGATTAACTTCTGATACAGAAGGCGCAACAATTCATTACACAACTGACGGCAGTGAGCCGACAGCAAGCAGCACAGTTTACAGTGAGCCAATCGTAATTACGGAAGACACTACGATTAAAGCTTTTGCTGTAAAAGAAGGCTTAACAAGCAGCAAAGTATACACGTATAACTACATTATCCAAAAAG
Organism: Bacillus sp. JJ1609; assembly: GCF_036967045.1. NCBI lineage: Bacteria > Bacillati > Bacillota > Bacilli > Caryophanales > Bacillaceae > Bacillus > Bacillus sp. JJ1609. The sequence continues at coordinate 28,330 of NZ_JBALSS010000002.1, forward strand.
ATGATGTTCGCATCCATGACATTCAAGGTGCTGGACACTATTCTAAGTATGAAGGCTTTAATGTTAACAAAGTAGAAGGTGTTGTCACTTATGTTGTGGATAGCAATAACTTCTATATGCAAGATTTACAGCCTGACAGCGACGATAAGACCTCTGAAGGGATCTTTGTTTACAGTAAGGCACATGGATTAGTTCCTGGGGATGTTGTAAAAGCAACAGGAACAGTCAAAGAATTTTACATTGAGGGCTACGATGACAAAGCTCAGGTAGACCTGCCATCAACAGAAATAAGCGCAACAAGCATTGAAAAGGTTCGCAGCGGCGAAACTCTTCCTGCTCCTGTAGTAATTGGAAAAGACCGCACGGCTCCAACCGATGTAATCGATAATGATGGATTGGAAAAATTTGATCCAGAAGAAGATGCAATCGACTTCTATGAAAGCTTAGAAGGAATGTTTGTACAAGTTGACAACGCTAAAGTCGTTGCACCACAAAACTATGGTGAAGTCGTTGTGATTCCTGGAACAATGGAGGCAAACACAACTGCTGGTGGACTTCGCATCACGGAAGGTGATTTCAACCCTGAGAGAATTACCATCGACATGAACGACGAGAAATTCGTTGCTAAAATGGGCGATCAGTTCAAAGGTTCCATTAAAGGTGTAATGAGCTATGGCTTTAGCAACTACAAAGTTTTAACAAAAAAAGCTGATCTTCCTGCATTGGAAGAGGGCACAAACGCTCGTGAAATCACATCAATCGTTCCTGCAGAAGATAAATTGACAGTTGCATCCTACAACGTGGAGAACTTCTCTCCTAAAGTTGATGCTGAAAAAATTAAAAAGCTTGCTGAAGCAGCCGTGACTAACCTAAAATCACCGGATATCCTAGGCTTAACAGAAGTACAGGACAATGACGGTCCAACAGACAGCGGCACAACAGATGCTTCTCAAAGTGCGGCACTATTGATTGAAACGATTAAATCTCTTGGCGGACCTACTTACAAGTTTGTTGATATCGCACCAGTGGACGGCCAGGACGGCGGACAGCCAGGCGGTAACATTCGTGTCGGCTTCCTGTACAATGAAGACCGTGTGAAGCTGATGGAAGGTAAAAAAGGTACTGCAACTGAAGCGGTAGGTTTTGAAAATGGAAAACTGACGCTGAACCCAGGTCGTATCGACCCAACCAATACAGCTTACAAATCAAGCCGTAAATCACTTGCAGCCCAGTTTGAATTCCAGGGCAAGAGTGTTATCGTTGTAGCAAACCACTTCAACTCTAAAGGCGGAGACCAGCCATTGTTCGGTAAAAACCAGCCGCCAGTATTGAAGAGTGAAGTACAGAGAATGGAAATCGCAAAAATCGTAAACGGTTTTGTGAATGATGTAAAAGCCAAGGATCCTAATGCTAATGTCATCCTATTAGGTGACTTTAACGATTTCGAATGGTCGAATCCGTTAATTACATTAAAAGGAAATGTATTAGTAGACATGGTCGAAAAGGTTCCTGCTGACCAAAGATATTCCTACTCTTACCAGGGTAATGCTCAAGTACTTGACCATATCCTCGTATCGAAGAATATGGAAGCAGCAACAAGTGTGAACATGGTTCATATCAACTCTGGATTCATGGAAGAGCATGGCCGTGCAAGTGACCATGATCCACTTATCATCCAGACAGACCTAAAGGCTATTGAAAAGGTTTATAACAAAGTTTATAACCTGACAGGATTTAAAACAAAGAAACTAGTTGTTGGTACTACAAACAGCCTTGTCAACGTTGATAGCACTTCAGTAATCAGCGAAGGCATCTGGCTGAAAAAATCAGCAACAGTAAACGGTGCTGGACTTGAAAACACACTATTGGTTATTAGCCCGGCTCAAAGCGGTGCAGTAATCGATTTAAGTGGTGCTAAAGTGAAAGAAGTATTAATCGACAATGCTAACGTTACAGAAATCCATGGAGCAGAAAATGTTCAGTCATGGAAAGTAAAAGACGGAGTAAATACATCCGCTATCAAATTCTATGACGTAAATGGAAATGAACTAGAATCTCCGTTCAATGCAACTGCATTAGCAAGCTAAAAAAACAGGTACCTCCCATTGAATAATGGGAGGTGCCTGTTTCTATATCTGGTGACCGTCTTCAGACCTACTAAAAATATCTTCTAATTAAAAACCAGGATAAGTTCCCCCAAGCGTGATAGAAGGAAGGCTGTTTTGGTCTATATCTTTTACTTTTGCAGCTCCGGATGGTGTAAAGTACACTTCAGCATATCCATCATGTGGAATTGCTGGTCCGTCAAAGGTTAAATAGAAAACATTACTTTTAGTTTCAGCTGTGTTGGAGGTATACGCGGTTATGTTGCGCGATTTGACATCACTTTCAGGGACATTGATAACGAAATCTGTACCACTAATCAGTTGGTCCAGCCAAACCTCTTCACTGAATTCTAATCTTAGCTTATTGGCACCATTAGATGAGAAGTAAACATAGGCCATTTTTAAATAAGGAAGCTTGTTTGCTTCATCGATTACAGTTTGTAATGATGCATAGTTTGTAATAGTGTTAGCGTTTCTCTGAATTTCCTTCATGTAATTCTCTTTGTTGATATAAATAAGATTCTGGATGGTGTTATTAGCATCAAACTCACTTAAATAATTACTTACATGATAAGCAACCTTATCAGAATCAGGAGAGAATGCAAGTCTTACTAAATGCTCAACTTTTACTGCTTCAGATGATGAAGGGCTAAAAGTAAAATTACCTACGTCCTTGCCTGTATCATCTAGATAATGAACGGTATCCAAAAATTCTGCCTGCAGCTTGTGTGAAGGCGCGAAGGTTATTGGAGATTTGAAATTCATTACTAATAAAGGATTATCCTCTACAGTTGTATCCCACTTAATTGACTCAATATCAGCTTTATTATAGTCCTGCAAATCACCTTCATTTGTGATTTGTAATAGATCGAGAACCTCATTAAACTGTGTTGTTGCAAGAGTTTCTGCGCTTAATTTTGCGTTGAAATTAATCTTTATTGTATTTGAAGCAGAGGTTTTGTCATAAACAAATCGGTAATGGTTGAAATTCTTTATTTCTGATTGAGTAATCTGATGCTGCTGGAAGGCAATAATTTTCCCGTTTGAATCAGCTTCATAGATTTGAATATATTGTCCTGCCTGTACATTTTTAATTTCGGCAGACCCGGTATATGGTACTAAACCCTCCGCAAGAGTGCTTCCGGCAGATGGTTTAGAGACAGTCTCGTTTGAAAGCTGAAAATAGATAGGATTAACCTTTTCTGATTCGAAGAAAAAACCTGTTGACCCGTATGTAAAAGCAGCTCCAAATAATACGGCCAGTTCTGGCACTAGTCCTTCAGCAGGTGCGGTACTTCCTCCGTTGTCCTGGCTTGGAGGAGGGGTACTTCCGCCAGGAGGGGTGCTTGTACCATTATCCTGGCTAGGAGGCACTGCAATCTCACTATCAGGCTCACCATCTTCTTCCTTCACACTTTGATTTTCCGCACGATAAACAAATGCTGCCATCTGTCCTCGATTTACAGACTGCCCAGGTGCGAAGGATGTTGAAGAAATACCAGATGTGATAGCATTCTCAGTAATCGCACTTACATATCCTGAAAACCAGCTTTTTTCGGGTACATCAGTAAAGTTTGTCTTTGTGCTTGCTGCTTTAAGATTGTATCCGAGGCTTAGCATTTTAGCCATTTCTGCTCTGGTAACCTGCTTGCCAGGAAGAAAGTATTCTTGATCAACACCATTCATAATCCCTTTTTCCACTAGTGCCGCAACTGAGCCATAATACCAGTCGCCAGCTTGAACATCCTTGAAGCCTGGATTGTTAACTGTTTTCGTATCTAATCCTAAAGCGGATGCTAAAATGAAAGCTGCCTGAGCTCGTGTGACCACTTGATTCGGTCTGAAGGTGCCATCTGCAAACCCATTAATGACTCCTTGTTGTGTCAGGTGAAGAACAGCTTCAGAAAAATAAGTGTTTTGGTTTACATCTGAAAATTCCGCAGATGCCGCTTCTGCCTGAAAAGTGTTAAATGGAATTGAAGTGCTGGCACTGACAGCAATAACGGCTGACACACCTGCTGCAAAAAATCTTTTGTGCGATTTTTTCATCATTAAGTTATTTCCCCCTCTGAATTGTTAAGGCACACCAACTTAAATCAAGTAGTTTGCTAGATTACATTCTGGGAATCATTTGTTACTCCCTATTTTTTTATTAAGTCAGTGAAAAGTTTCCTTATTATTCTATCGGAATATTTTTCTGGTAATTTAGACAAATTTAGACAATTGAGAATTCCTGTCACCTATACGTTTGATAATCTAGTATTGTATAATAATCAAGAATGATATTTAGAAAAAACATAATTAGGTGAATATACATGACTTATAAAGCTTGGGCGATTAAGTTGTTGGTGATTCTGGTCACGCTGATTGCCGGTATTGGCGGCTTCAATTATTGGATGGACCCGATGTGGATGTATGGCGGGGAACATCAGTTCAATGATGTTCAAGACACCATTAACGAACGCCAGCAAAAAACAAACCGCATTAAATTCCAGCCCTTCGACCCGGATACACTCCTGATCGGCAGCAGCCGCAGTACGTATATAAATCAGTATGATTTCAAGGATATGGATGTTTACAATTATTCCGTAGCAAATATGTCCGTGAAGGAATATGAAAGCTATATCCAATTTGCCAAAGAGAACAGTGATAGAAAAATTAAGACGGTGATCATTGGACTCGATTTCTTCAAATCTAGTCTCGCAGAGAGCAAGGCACCACTATCAATCTATCCATATGCCAGCACGCTGGACAAGCCTTTCGTCCGTTGGAAAAACTTGATTTCTTATGATCTTACTAGATATTCGTTCTATAATTTCAAAGCTTCTAGTAAAAACGAGCCCGTTTTTGTCAGGACATATGACCGGCAGAATGTAGCGACTACTTTCAGGTTATCTAAAAAAGAAGCAAACGAAGAACTTGAAAAAAAGGTAGAAAAATTCAAGACGACTTTCTATGGAGACTATCAATATAATCCCAACTACAAAAAGATTATGCTTAATCTCATAGAAAAGAACCCTGATACGAAATTCATCGTGTACACGACACCGGTATCTGAACCATTATTCCAGGCGCTCATCGATTCAGGAGCTTACCCTCAATATGAAAAATGGCTCCGTGAGCTGGTCGACGTATTTGGCGAAGTCTATAACTTCATGGACATCAACACCGTCACAAAAGATACTTCCAATTATTTTGATGGACACCATTTTTATCCGGAAGTAGGTACGCTGATTGCTCATCGCATTAGCATGCAAAATCCCGAAGACGTACCCGAAGATTTCGGGAAAAAGATAAACCAAGATAATATTGATCAATATTTAAAATAAAAGAGACAGGCATCCCCCATTCACAGGGTATTGCCTGTCTCTTTTTATAATGCATTCTTCGCTTTCTCGATTAATGCGGATTCACGTGCTTTCTTCGCACTTTCATATTGTGTCTTAAATTCATTCGCCTCGAATTCGCTAAATCCTCTGTCCTCCAAATCCTCAACAAGTGAATCATAGATATAATGGAAGGTTTCATCCGTATTTCGTTCAAGTTCATTTCCGGCAGAGCTGTACTTGCGATAGAAGTAGGTGATCGATACTGACTCCCCGTTTTGCTTTTTCATCTGGTATTCACTGACGGCGGTATTAACAAGAGCGTCGATTTTACCATTGGCTTGTGCCTGCAGAGATTCGAATGATGGACGATAAGCCGATTTGATGGCTTCAGCAGTAATAACAGGCGCATCCGCATTTCCGTCTCTGGATGCATCAGAATCTTTCTTCCCGTCAGTTGACCCTTTAGCTGTATCACCAGCAGAAGGCTTAGAACTCTCACTTTTGTCAGCCTTATTTTCGCTCACAACATCCGAAGTAGACCCGTTATTTGATGCCACAACAGGATCACTGTTCGTTCCGGTCTGACTAGCTGTCCCGTCTTGCTTAGTCCCCGCCAAAGTTCCAACTCCAGCAGAAGCGTCACTTCCATTGCCATTCTCCATATCGGCAGCATCATCGCCATCAGCCACATCCGTATTAGTAACTGCTTCTCCAGCCCCATTTCCATCTAGGTCAGGCAAATCAACCTGATAGTCGTTCTCGGTAATTTTCTCTACCTTTTTATCTGCTACTTCAAATTCCTTCACGTTCAAAAAATAATATCCAGCCCCTGCTCCGCCTGCCAACAGGAGTATGATCGAGACAATTGCTATTTTAAAAGGTTTTTTCATTTAGTTGGTGTTTCTCCCTTCCCATATTCGTAAAAACATATAAATATTACCATAAAAATGTCGGAAAAAGGAGATGATTCTAAAATACAGAAAATTCCAATTTTCGACATATTCTAAATAAAGCATTGTTTTTGGTAAATTAATGAAGTACTATAGACCTATCTTAATAGAACTAGATTTTAGAGAAATTACATACCGGGGTGAAAATGAGTGAAGAAGTATCCATTTAGCAACAAGACAATCAAGGCGATCATGGCAGCTGCCATCGCGCTATCACCAGTCGCGCCAGCTGGCTTCCTTTTACAGGATTCGACAGCACATGCCGCAGAAGTTACGACAACATCTACTGCAATCGACCGTGTGACACTTATTTATAGCAAGCTTGAAGAAAAGGAACTGTTCAATACAGTGGCTGCAGCACTGAAGAATGATTTTACATTTACTACAGCTGACTGGACATATGTTTTAACAGCACCTGTTAAGACAAAAATGCAAGCTAGTCTTAATGCGGCAAATACATCAGTATCAGCTGAAGCTGTTGTAAAAGAAATCGCAACCTTCGTATATGATTCCAATGCTACAAATTTAGCGGCAAAATACAATGAATTAAGAGCATCTGCTTCAGGTCAAGCATTTGAAGCGGTAATGGGCGATGATTCAATCGATTTAATTCTTGAGTTATTAGTTGATACAGAGAAAATGCTGTGGAGCGATAAATACCAGGGTAAACTGGCAGCAGCAATGCTTAATGGCACTTTAGAAACAGTTATTGAACAAGTTAGAGATGATCTAATAGCATCTAAACCTAAATATGCAAAATTGAATAGTGATCTTTATGCGAAAATCGGAACAAACCTTGATGGCCTTTTAGGTATGAAGGATCGTATTAATCAGAAGTTAGTGGAGAAAAACATTCTCAAGCCTACTGATCTTAACACTTTAAAAGATGCGTTCGTTCTTGCGGCTCTTGAAGCGGGCAACCCTAACAGCGGAACAACCCCTCCAGTTGGCGGCGGTGGCGGCGGAACTCTTCCACCAACAACACCTCCTGGAAATTCAGATCCGCATGTCATCAAGCTACCTGAAAAGGCAGCTGAAGTAGTGAGAGAGAAAAATCCATCTGGAATTGTCGAAGTCATTACGAAAATCGTTCCTGAAAAGGTCGCAGAAATCGTAGCGTTGATCACCGCAGAGAAGAACACAGTTGAAGTAGTTCTTCAAACACCTGCAGCTGGCGAAAAAGCAAAGGCTGAAGTGCCTGCTTCATTATTCACAGAAGCAGCAAAGAAAAATGCAAAGGCTGTTGTTAAAATTACTACAGCTGAAGCATCCTACAAGCTGCCTGTATCCGAAATTAAGGTTGCTGATCTTGCCAAAAAGCTGGGTACAACAGCAGATAATGTGAAAATCAATGTTTCAGTAAACGTTGTTAGCCCTGCAAATGTTAAAGGCTTAAAGCTTGCTTCAGACGTAATTGACTTCACAATCGAAGCAGTTGCTGGAAGCAAGAAAGAAGCAGTTTCTAAGTTCTCTACTTATGTTGAACGTGAAATCGTTGGCGGAGCAAACTATAACAAAGAAAAGTCAGTAGCAGTAAGATTGAATACAAACGGAACATTCTCTGCGATCCCGACGTTATTCAATGGCAAAACAGCGACTGTAAAATCATTGACGAACTCAGAGTATACAATCGTTGAAAACAGCAAAACGTTCAAAGATGTAAAGAGTGGCTGGGCTAAGGAATATATCGAAACACTTGCTTCAAAATATATCGTTTTTGGAAAAGCAACTGGTGAATACGAGCCAGGCAAGCACATGACTCGTGCAGAATTCGCTGTTCTTCTAGTACGTGCTCTTGGCCTTCCGACCGAAAAATATGATGGAAGCTTCAAGGACGTAAGAGGGATCGAATGGTTTGCTAAAAATGGTGAATTAACTGCAGCGGTTAAATACGGTGTAATCAAAGGGAAGGGCGATGGCAATTTCGCTCCTAACGAAAAAATCACTCGTGCACAAGCAGCAACAATGATCGAGCGCGCAATGAAGATTTCATTCGTGAACTATGACTTCAGCCAATTAGACAAGTCTAAGTCATTAAAAGACTTCAAAGATGCAAATCAAGTTGGTTCATGGGCTAAATCAGGTGTAGAAGCTGTTTACCAGGCAGGAATCGTAAAAGGGAAAGGCAACGGCACTTTCAATCCGAACGGCTACACTCAACGAAATGAAATGGCAGCTATTCTTGCTAATTTCCTAGTATCTGCAAAACTATTAGACGACACCTTCAATAACTAAAAAAGAAAGTCCCCCAGTTAATCAACTGCGGGACTTTCCTCTATTCCATATAAAAAATAGACACCTTCCAGTTTACAGGAAGGTGCCTGTCATTTTACTTGCTGATCAAATAATCAGTTACATACTTGCCCCAAAGTTCATGTCCTTTTTCATTAGGCTGGCTGTTGTCAGCTGAGATATATTCCTTAACCTCTTCAGACGAATAATCTGGCCACGCTTCCCAGTGGTCAAGGTAAGCAATAGAGTTTTGAGAAGCATATTCCTTCAATGCTTCTACTTGTTTTGGATAAAATGTCGCATTATAGATAGGGTGCGGTGGCATTAGGATAAATACTGTTTCAGGATTCGCTTCCAATGTATCGTCTATGACTAATTGAATATTGTTAAGCGAATCTTCTATTGCTACTTCTCCGTTATCCATTAAAGTGAAAGGCTCGAACAAAACCATATCCGCTTGTGCATTCGCTACTTTCTCTGCGCCGCCTTCGTTCATAAATTCCCGGGATGTTTGATCAAAAACCTGAATCTCAACATTCATATGTTCTTGTCCATAAGCAGTAATCAGTTGTTCTTTCGTTTGAGCAGCCCAGCCGGACTGTTCATCTCCTAAAGCTGCCGAACCAATCAATAATACTTTAAAAGGCCGTTCCTCTTTCAGTGCCTTCTTAAAACTCTCCACACTTTGTTCAGGCCAATTCTTAGTTAATTCTAATAAGGGATCTGAAGGCTCCGCAGTCTTTTCTTCCACCTTTTTTGTGTCAGTAACGATTGGAGTCTCAGTGCTTTCCCCAGAAACGGTTGTCTTTTTTGTCCAATATATATTTCCCCATAATAGAACACCCATGCATAAGATTGCTAGCAGGGTAGTGAAAAAAGCTTTCATAATGAATAATCCTCCAAACCTGTATGAATTCCCCTCTAATTGTAAAATAAAACTTTTAATTATTTCCAGTTACAAAATATGGCTTTCATTTAACGGAATAAAGCGTTAAACTATTTCAAGAAAGCTACTAAATTACATCGTTATTAAAATTATGACAATATCCAACAAATTATTCAATAAACTATGGTATTATTTATAAAGAATTTTTTTTATAAAACTGGAGGCTCGTAATGGAGGAGACAATTAGTTTAAAAGAATTGCTGCAAACGTTGAAGAAAAGAATGAGTTTAATAGTCGTGATCACTCTCTTGGCTGTTACCGTCAGTGGCTTGATTAGTTTCTTTTTATTAACCCCTATTTACCAGGCATCTACGCAGTTGCTAGTCAATCAATCGAAGAATGAGCAAGGTGCGTTCAACTATAACGAAGTCCAGACGAACCTGCAATTAATTAACACATATAACGTCATTATTAAAAGTCCGGCTATTCTGGATCTCGTAATTGATGAACTAAACTTAAATATGACAACCGCTGAACTAAATGGAAAGATTACGGTCCAAAGTGAACAAAACTCACAAGTTGTGAACATCTCTGTTCAAGATTCAGATGCAAGTCAGGCGGCAAAGATAGCAAATAAAACAGCTGAAGTTTTCACTCGGGAAATTGCCAACATCATGAAAGTAGATAACGTCAGCATCTTGGCAAAAGCAGTGGTAGCAGACAATCAGTCGCCAATTAAACCGAAACCATTGTTAAACATCGCAATCGCACTAGTAGTTGGTTTGATGGCTGGAGTGGGACTTTCGTTCTTATTGGAGTACTTTGACAACACGATCAAAAATGAGCAGGATGTTGAAAAGGCTCTTGGACTACCTTTACTAGGTGTGATAGCACAAATTGATGACTCTCATATTCAGAACAGAGGCAGCAGTAGAAATGAACGAAAAGCAAGAGTAAGAGGTGAGTCTGTTGGGTCTTAAAAAAGAAAATAAAAAAATGATGTTGGATAATCGTCGGAAGCTCGTTTCTGCCCTTGATCCGAAATCACCGATTACAGAGCAGTACAGAACCATCCGAACGAATATCCAATTCGCATCAATCGATAAAGAATTAAATACAATCATGGTTACATCTGCTGGACCTGGAGATGGTAAATCAACAACGGCAGCAAACCTTGCTGTTACCTTCGCCCAGCAGGGAAAAAGAGTCCTGCTAGTGGATGCGGATTTAAGAAAACCTACAGTGCACTATACATTCAATTTAACGAACACAGTTGGCTTAACGAGTGTTTTGACAAAGCAGCTGGAGTTAGAAGAAGCGTTTGTAGAGTCAAGTATTTCCAGTTTGTCCATTCTTCCAAGCGGACCGATCCCGCCAAATCCTGCAGAATTGTTAAGCTCAGTCTCGATGGATACGTTTCTAAGGCACGCCACAGAACAATTTGAGCATGTAATCTTTGATACCCCTCCGGTATTGGCGGTAACAGATTCTCAAATCCTGGCGAATAAATGTGACGGGGCAATTCTAGTCGTATCAAGCGGGAAAACAGAAATCGAAGAAGCGACTAAGGCAAAGGAATTACTGATTGCCTCACAAGGAAAGCTGCTAGGAGCCGTTTTAAATAACAAAAAACTGACCGAATCTGATTACTACTATTATTACGGAAAAAATTAAAACCATTCGACAAAGATAGACAAATTACACCCTTTACCGTATTTTTCTATAATGATAACATGATGAAAGACTCATAAATCTACCATTATATTGGAAGGAGTGATTGCGATGATTGATATACATTGTCATATATTATCAGGTATTGATGATGGAGCAAGAAGCTTGGAGGATTCTGTAGAATTGGCAAAAGCCGCAGTCAACGAAGGAATCCATACAATCATCGCTACACCCCACCATAAAAATGGACGGTACGAGAATCCAAAGTCAGTGATCGTCGAAAAAACCGCACAATTAAACCTGCGACTTCAGGAAGAGGGAATCCCATTAGAGGTATTGCCTGGCCAGGAGCCGGCAATCCACGGAGAAATCCTCGAAGGTATCGCGAACGGAGAAGTTCAAACGCTCAATGGTACCCAGTACCTATTCATCGAACTTCCATCCGGTCATGTCCCTCGTTATACAGAAAAGTTATTATTTGATATCCAACTTAAAGGGTTAATCCCAATTATTGTTCACCCTGAACGGAATCAGGAAATTATCGAAAAGCCTGATCTTTTATACCAATTCATTAAAAAAGGCGCACTTTCGCAGCTTACAGCTTCTAGTGTGAATGGGAAGTTTGGTAAAAAAGTAAAGAGCTTTTCAGAACAGCTAATCGAAGCGAACCTTGTTCACTTTATTGCTTCCGATGCTCATAACTTAACCAATCGTGCCTTTCATTTAGAAAGTGCATTTGATCATATTGAAAATCGTTTTGGTGTAGACATAGTCTACCTATTAATGGAGAACGCTGAGTTACTTGTAGAGGGGAAAAATGTATACAGAGAAATTCCTCAGCATGTCAAAAGGAAGAAATTTCTCGGGATCTTTTAGAAGAGTTCGAAACAATTCACCTAGAGTTAACATACATTTGTCAGAAATTCTGACCGGCGATGCCTCCTACCCGTTACCCATGGGGGCACTCGATCATGCTGTGGGATACCTGAAAGGGTAGGCCTTAGACACGCGAGTTGTCAATAGCATGGTGTGAGGACGGGTTAGATGCCCACTTTTACAATTAAACACTACAAATAGATATCTAATGAAAGTACATGTAAAGACATGTGTGTTTTCATTAGATATTTATTTTGCCACGGATTAGACTTTAGCAAGATAAAGCGAAGATTGTTATAGGGGGATATTGATGAGCTATCATAAACGTTTATTATTTTTGTCGGGATTGGATTCATTTATCGTGTTTGCTGCAATCTACATAAGCTACATACCACTTCATCCATCAGTACAAACCATTCATTTCATTAATATTTTTTACAGCGGTATTGTACTGCTTATTTGTCATCATATATTCGCATCTATGTTCCTGCTTTATAACAAAGCATGGGAATACGCCAGTGTCGGTGAATTAATGGGGATCACGAAATCGGTCACACTCTCCATCCTAATGGTCACTTTATTTCAATTTATTATGGACTACAACGTATATGGGCGGGTGCTATTCAGTACATGGACCCTACTGATCCTCATGATTGGCGGTAGCCGCTTCTGGTGGCGTATCACTCGCGACAGCTTTGTAAAGGCTCAGGGGAATATGGAAAAAGTTTTGGTCATTGGGGCCGGACAAGCAGGAACACTGGTTGCAAGGCAGTTGCAAAATAATCGTGAATTAGGATTAATTCCTGCCGCATTTATTGATGATGATTTAAAAAAATACAAGCTGCATATTCTTGGTATTCCGGTAGCAGGAACAAGTAAGGATATCGCTTCAGCAGTTGAAAAATACAAAATTGATAAAATCGTAATCGCCATTCCTTCGTTGACTAAGAAGGAATTGACTCGAATTTTTGAAGAATGTACAAAAACAAAGATCAAACCACAAATCATGCCTAAGATTGAAGACGTCATGCTCGGCAAGACACCAGTCAGCCAGTTCCGTGATGTTGAAGTAGAAGATTTATTGGGACGAGAACCAATTAAGCTGGATATTGAAGGGATTTCAGAGTATGTATCTGGTAAAACTGTTCTTGTGACAGGTGCAGGCGGATCAATCGGATCTGAAATTTGCCGTCAGATTTGTCAGTTTGAACCGGAAAAACTAGTGCTGGTTGGGCATGGAGAAAACAGCATTTATACCATTGATATGGAACTTCGCAATCAATACGGACAAGATATTGAGATCATTCCGGTAATTGGAGACGTTCAAGATCGTGAAAGAATGTTCGAAGTGATGGAAGAGTATTCACCGGATGTTGTGTATCATGCAGCTGCGCATAAGCATGTGCCTTTGATGGAGTACAATCCGAGAGAAGCTGTGAAGAATAATGTTTTTGGGACGAAGAATGTTGCGGAGGCGGCAGATACATTTGGAGTCGGAACTTTTGTCTTAGTTTCAACTGATAAGGCGGTAAACCCTACTAATGTTATGGGGTCTACGAAACGAATTGCTGAGATGATTATTCAGTCACTTGCGCAGACTAGTAAGACTAAGTTTGTTGCAGTGCGATTTGGGAACGTGCTTGGTAGTCGTGGTAGTGTTATTCCGTTGTTCAAAAAGCAGATTCAAGCTGGAGGGCCGGTTACGGTTACGCATCCTGATATGACGAGGTATTTTATGACGATTCCTGAGGCTTCGCGTTTAGTGATTCAGGCTGGGTCACTGGCTCGTGGTGGGGAGATTTTCGTGCTTGATATGGGTGAGCCGGTGAAAATTACTGACCTCGCGAAAAACCTCATTAGACTATCTGGATATACAATAGAAGAAATTGGTATTCATTACTCTGGTTTAAGACCAGGAGAAAAGATGTTTGAAGAGCTGTTGAATGAAAATGAGATTCACCCTGAACCGATATTCCCTAAGATTTTTATAGGGAAGGCTGTTTTGGAGCAGGGGGACGAAGTGGAATATTTACTCGAGCAGTTTGACAATTTTAATGGAATTCAGTTGAAAGAATATGTCATTAACCTGGCAAATAGAAAGAAGAATCGAATCTTTTTATTGGCAAAGTAGACATCCGACATTTCAAGATCTTGTCTATTCACTTTATATAGGCGTGGGCTTGAATTTTAATTATTTGTGGATTAATAGTTTATTGGGAATTAAAAATGTATCCAATAAAGTACTAGGCTACCAATGTATATTAACTGTGAGTTATAAAAGAGAAATTATTCACAAAGTGAGGAAATAAAAATGACTAAGACTGAAATAAGAAATATTCCATTCTCTCCTCCAGATATTAGCGACGCAGAAATCGAAGAAGTAATAAAAGCGTTGAAATCGGGTTGGATAACCACTGGGCCAAAAACAAAAGAGTTTGAAAATAGAATAGCTGAATATGTTGGTGTAAATAAAGCAGCTTGTCTAAATTCAGCAACTGCGGCAATGGAACTTACACTTCGTATCTTAGGTATAGGTCCTGGTGATGAGGTTATAACTTCTGCTTACACCTATACAGCTTCAGCCTCGATTATCGAACATGTAGGTGCAAAGATAGTTCTTGTTGATACAGCTCCCGATTCTTTCGAAATGGACTATTCTAAACTTGCTGATGCTATTACCGAAAAGACAAAAGCAATTATCCCTGTAGATATTGCAGGGAAAATGTGTGACTACGATACCATATATAAAATAGTAGAGAGTAAGAAAGAACTTTTTAACCCTAATAATGAAATTCAATGGATATTTAATAGGGTAATAGTTATGACTGATGCTGCTCATGCCTTTGGTGCAGAAAGGAATGGAATGAAATGTGGACAAGTTAGTGATTTTACAACTTTCTCTTTTCATGCCGTAAAGAATCTGACAACTGCTGAAGGTGGTGCAGTTGTCTGGCGCAACGATCTCGGAATAGATGATGAATGGCTTTATAAACAATATATGCTATATAGTCTCCATGGTCAGTCGAAAGATGCTTTAGCAAAGACCCAAAAAGGTGCATGGGAATATGACATTGTTTATCCGGCTTACAAATGTAATATGACTGATATTATGTCATCAATTGGGTTGGTACAGTTACAAAGATATGAAGGTGTGTTAAAAAGACGTAAAGAGATTATTGAGATGTATGATAATGCTCTTCTACCAGTGGGAATTCAAAGTTTACAACATTATGGTGAAGGTTTCTCTTCATCAGGTCACTTATATATAGCAAGGATTCCAGGTATAGAAGAGGAAAAGAGAAATGAATTAATTGTTAAACTCTCTGATGCTGGGGTTACAAGTAATGTTCACTATAAACCGTTACCAATGTTTACAGCTTATAGGAATATAGGGTTTGATATAGTGTCTTTCCCTAATTCGTTTGATATGTACAAGAATGAGATAACATTACCATTACATACTTTGTTAAGTAACGAGGATGTTGAGTATGTTATTAAGAATTTTAAAAAGATATTATTAGACTATAAAGTGGGATGACAAAATGTATAAATTTTTTTTGAAAAGACTTATAGATTTATTAATAGCTTGTATAGCACTACCATTTTGGTTAATTATTTTACTTGTTTTTGGTCCAATTATTTATCTTCAAGACAAAGGTCCTGTTTTTTACAATTCCTCACGTCTTGGTAAGGATGGACAAGTTTTTAAAATGTATAAATTCCGGTCCATGAAAGTAAATGCTCCGGATTTACGGAACCAGGATGGTTCCACTTATAACTCAGAGAATGATCCTCGATTAACCAATATAGGAAAATTTATGCGTAAAACAAGTTTGGATGAGACACCTCAACTTTTAAATATATTTAAGGGTGAAATGAGTATTATTGGTCCTAGACCAGATATGCCAGAAGCTATAAACATCTATACTCCTTTTGAAGCCCGAAAATTAAAAGTGAGACCAGGAATTACAGGATATAATCAGGCTTTTTACCGTAATTCAGTACATGCAAAAGATAAATTTAAAAATGACATCTTCTATGTTGAAAACCTTACGTTCTCTTTGGACATTAAAATAATTATTAAAACCTTTTTAATTGTGTTATTAAGAAAAAACGTTTTTCATGAAGAACAAAACTAAAAACAAGAAAGGAGATTGATTATGATAATAGGTCATAGAGTACAACTGATAGCATTAAATGAGGAGTGTTACGGTTTAACATTAAAGTGGATAAATGATCCTGAAATTAGACTTTTTACCGGTGCTAAATTTCCTGTTAGTAGGCTTGAACATGAAGGTTGGTTTAAAGCCAAAGCTACAGATAGATTTAATAAGACCTTCGCAATACAAATGAAGGATACAAAACAGATTATAGGATTAGTTGGAAATAATGAATATGATCCTTTAAATAGAACAACATACCCATTTATATATATTGGAGAAAAAAATATACAGGGTAAAGGGATAGGCCAAGAGGCATTTTCACTTATTTTAGATTTTTGTTTTGAGGTTTTAAACGTTCGAAGAGTGTATGGTTATTTATTTGAATATAACTCGGCATCCAGAAATATGCTTGAAAAATGTGGATATAAATTGGAAGGAACTCTAAAACAACATTGGTATAAAGATGGACAATATCACGATGTTCTTGTAATGGGGAAGGTAAAAGGGGCATGATACGTTGTAAAAAGATTATGATTCTGGGAGCTAGCATATTACAGTTACCAGCAATAAAAAAAGCTAAGGAACTGGGCTTTCAGGTAATAGCAGTTGATATGGATAAAGATGCAGTAGGATTTCAGGAAGCAGATATTTGCTTGGAAATTAGTACATTAGATATACCAAAAGTTGTTGAAGCTGCTAAACATTATGAGATTGATAGTATTTTGACTTTGGCTTCGGATATGCCAATCAGAACAATTGCGGCAGTTTCAAAGGAACTTAATTTAGTTGGTCTAGATGAAAGAACTGCTCTCAATGTGACAAACAAAGCTAAAATGCGTAAGTGTTTAGAAATGAAAAATGTTCCAATACCAAAGTATTTTAAAGCGGTAAATTACTTAGAATTTTCTAAGGCTATTGAAAAAATAGAAGGGAAAATTATAGTAAAGCCTGCCGACAATTCAGGTAGTAGAGGAGTATTTCTAATCGAAGATAAAAGCGACCTTCAGAATATTAACTATGCCTTTGAACATAGTAAAAAATATTCACGGAACGGTGAGATTGTAATTGAAGAGTATATGATAGGGCCTGAAGTGAGTGTTGAAACATTGAGTATAAATGGAGTTGTATACGTAATAGCTATTACAGATAAACTTACTACGGGTGCTCCTCATTTTGTAGAGATGGGACACTCTCAACCATCATTGCTATCGGATGATATAAAAAAGCAAATAGAATTGGTTACAGCAGAAGCAGTTAATTCTTTAGGTATTTTAAATGGACCAGCACATACTGAAATAATAGTAACTAAAACCGGGCCGAAAATTGTAGAAATAGGTGCAAGACTCGGTGGAGACAATATTACCACTCAATTAGTCCCCTTATCAACAGGGATAGATATGATTAAGTCGTGTATCGAAATTACAATGGGGGAAACTCCTGATATAAATCCCAAGCTATCTATGGGATCTGCAGTAAGGTATATCGAATCAAAAAAAGGTAAGATTAATTCAATTGCTGGAATTGACAAAGTAAAGCGAATGGAAGGTATTAAACAGGTCCATTTTATGAAAAAAACTGGTGACAGTATTGGAGAAATATCAAGTAGTGTTGATAGAGTGGGTTTTATAATATCACAAGCTAATAATGCTCAAAATGCAATTGAACTCTGTGAAAATGCATCGCACAGTATAAAAATATGTGTTCAGGACGAGGAGAGCTAAAGAGATGAGAATATTGTATATAGCTACGTCATTCCCAGAGCCACATAGGGGAGCAACAATTTATACTGATTTGGCTGAGGAACTGTATAATGCTGGTCATGATATAGTAGTTGCTGTCACTGAACAGACAAGAAATAAAAATAAGACAGAGATGAAACGAGAACGTGGTTTTGAAGTGCTACGGATAGTTATTGGTAATTATTTTGACGTTGGTTACCTTCAAAAAGGGTTAACAACTTTAAAGATTCCGAGTCTTATGAAAAAAGGGATTGAGAAATATTTATCTTCTCATGAATTTGATTTTATTTTATTTGAGGCACCTCCAGTTACAAATGCCGGACTTGTAGCATGGGCAAAAAAGAAATTTAAGTGTCCAGCTTATTTAATGTTAAAGGACATTTTTCCACAAAATGCAGCAGACTTAAATATTATCAAACAAAATGGCTTGATATATAAATACTTCGCTTTGAAAGAAATGAAACTGTTGAAGACTGCAGACTATATTGGTTGTATGTCACCAGCAAATAAAAACTATGTCATAACAAATAATCCTTGGCTAGATAAGAAGAAAGTGGAACTATTTCCTAACACAAAAAAATTAACAGATAAAGAGGAAAGTAATAGATACATTTTAAGAGAAAAGTATGGTATCCCGGGTGATGCTTGCGTATTCCTTTTTGGTGGAAACATGGGGAGACCTCAGTATATAGAATTATTAAGCAACGCAGTTAAGGCTTGCAAAAATGATAAAAGTATATTCTTTTTATTTATTGGCCGAGGAACTGATAGGTATAAACTTAAGAATACTATAACAGAGAATGACATAAAAAATGCGGTGGTTATTGAAAACCTACCAAGAGATAATTATGAACAAATAATGAAAGAGTGTAATGTTGGTCTAATCGTCCTTGATCCTCGTTTTACAATTCCGAACTTCCCTTCTCGAATTTTGTCATATATGGAATTTTCAAAACCTATTTTGGCTGCAACAGACCAAGTTACAGACCTAAAAGAACTGATTAAAGAAGCAGAGTGTGGAGAATGGGTTTGGTCTCAAGATACTGATGCATTTATAGCTAAAATTAGAGAAATGGCAGCAAGTGATTCTTTAGAGATTATGGGCGAAAATGGCCGTAAATATATAGAGGAAAACTTTAATGTTAAACGTTCGGTGGAGATTTTAGAAAAACACTTCAATTAAGATTTTGAAAGAGGTTATACAATGTTTAAAGATAAAACATTATTGATTACTGGAGGAACTGGTTCATTCGGTAATGCCGTTATGAAAAGGTTTCTTGACACTGACATAAAAGAAATTCGTATATTTTCACGTGATGAAAAGAAACAAGACGATATGAGAAAACTTTATAAAAATGATAAGCTGAAATTTTATATAGGGGATGTTCGTGATTTATCAAGTGTGAAAAACGCTATGTATGGTGTAGATTATATATTTCATGCTGCGGCTCTTAAACAAGTTCCTTCATGTGAGTTCTTCCCATTAGAAGCTGTTAAGACTAATGTATTAGGAACAGAAAATGTACTAACAGCTGCCATTGAGATGGGAGTTGAAAAAGTAATCTGCCTATCAACCGATAAAGCAGCTTATCCTATAAATGCTATGGGAATATCTAAAGCAATGATGGAAAAAGTATTTGTTGCAAAGTCACAGACAATTGATCCAGATAAAACATTGATTTGTGGTACGCGTTATGGAAACGTAATGGCATCTAGAGGTTCTGTTATTCCTTTATTTATTGAACAAATAAAAAATGGACAATCTCTAACAGTAACAGATCCTAATATGACAAGGTTCTTAATGAGCCTTGAAGATGCCGTAGAACTAGTTGTATTTGCATTCGAAAATGCAGAAGCTGGTGACATTATGGTGCAAAAAGCACCCGCTTCAACTATCGGTGATTTAGCCCAGGCTATCAAAGAACTTTTTAATGTTGATAATGAAATAAAAATCATAGGTACTCGTCATGGTGAAAAATTGTATGAAACACTCCTGACAAGAGAAGAACATGTTGTTTCTCAAGATTTAGGTGGTTTCTATAGAGTGCCTGCAGATAAAAGAGACCTTAATTATGATAAGTACTTTGTTAAAGGTGATAAGCAGTTATCCGTTGAGGGTGAATATAATTCACATAATACGCACAGGCTTACTGTTGGTGGAGTTAAAGATTTATTATTAAAGCTTGATTATGTACAAGAAGAATTAAGAAGTTGGAATAAAATATGAAGATATTAGTAACAGGGGCAAAAGGTTTTCTCGGAAAAAATTTAATAGCTGAATTGAAAAACCTTCAATTTAAAGAAATCTATGAATATAGCAGAGAGACTGATTTGCTTTTACTTGATGAATATTGTAAAAGTGCAGATTTTGTTTTCCATTTAGCAGGAGTAAATCGTCCAAACGACGCTTCTGAATTCATGGATGGTAACTATGGTTTTACATTAAAGCTTTTAGAAACTCTTAAAAAATATAAAAATACTTGTCCGATCATGATTTCCTCATCGATCCAGGCAGCAATTAAAAATGCTTATGGTATGAGTAAAAAAGCTGGGGAAGATTTGATTTTTAATTACAGCAAGGAAACGGGCGCGAAAGTTTTAGTTTATAGACTTCCAAATATGTTTGGAAAGTGGAGTAAGCCGAATTATAACAGTGCAATAGCGACTTTTTGTCATAATATAGCCCGTGAGCTACCAATAAACGTTAACGATCCCAATGTTGTTATGAATTTAGTTTATATAGATGATGTAGTTCGTGAACTAATTAATGCTCTGGATGGTCGAGAAAAAAATGTTGGTGACCTGTGTGAAGTAAAACCAGTTCATACAATAAAACTCGGAGATATTGTAGGATTAATAAAATCGTTTAAGGTGAGTCGCGACGAACGGTCTGTCCCAGACATGTCAGACGCATTTACTAAAAAGTTATATAGTACGTATTTAAGCTTCTTACCTGAAGATAAATTTAGTTATGAACTTAAAATGAATATTGATCACCGAGGATCTTTTACAGAGTTTATCAAAACTCCTGAAAGAGGACAGGTTTCTGTAAATATTTCTAAACCAGGTATAACTAAAGGAAACCACTGGCATCACACTAAAAATGAAAAGTTCTTAGTTGTAAGCGGGAGTGGAGTCATTCGTTTTAGGAAAATTGATTCGGAAGAAGTCATAGAATATTTTGTTAGTGGAGAAAAATTAGAAGTAGTAGATATACCAACTGGCTACACACATAATATTGAAAATCTTGGTGAAACAGATATGGTAACTATTATGTGGGCCAATGAGTTTTTTGATTCTGAGAAACCGGACACATACTTCCTGGAGGTATAACTAATGGAAAAATTAAAGGTTATGACAGTTGTAGGTACTAGACCAGAAATAATCAGGCTGTCAGCAGTTATAAATAAATTAGAAGAGTCAAATGCAATAGAACATATACTAGTCCATACTGGACAAAATTATGATTATGAATTAAATGAAGTATTTTTTAAGGACTTTAACTTAAAAAAACCTGATTACTTTCTTAATGCCGCAACTGGAACAGCAGTAGAAACAATAGGTAATATCCTAGTTAAAATTGATCCTATTTTAGAGGAAGTAAAACCAGATGCTCTATTAGTTCTTGGAGATACTAATAGTTGTTTGTGTGCAATTGCAGCAAAAAGAAGGCAAATACCTATCTTCCATATGGAAGCAGGTAACAGATGTTTTGATCAACGAGTTCCAGAAGAAACGAATAGGAAGATAGTAGATCATATTGCAGATATCAACTTAACCTATAGTGATATCGCAAGAGAATACTTACTCAGAGAGGGACTACCTGCTGACAGGATTATTAAAACTGGTAGCCCGATGTTTGAGGTGCTCAACTCAAAACAAGAGGACATACAAACATCAGAAATATTAAATAGGTTGGAACTAAAAGAAGGGGATTATTTCGTTGTATCCGCCCATCGTGAAGAAAATATAAATACAGAAACCAACTTTCTTGATTTAGTTGAAAGTATAAATACAATAGCAGACCAATATGAATTGCCAGTCATTGTAAGTACTCATCCGCGAACAAGAAATAGGATTAATGATTTGGGAATAAAATTCAACCCACTAGTAAAAACCTTGAAACCATTAGGATTTAATGATTATGTGAAACTCCAAATAAAAGCTAAAGCAGTTCTAAGTGATAGTGGCACCATTAGTGAAGAATCATCTATTTTAGGTTTTAGAGCGCTAAATATCAGACAAGCGCATGAAAGACCTGAAGCAATGGAAGAGGCTTCAGTAATGATGGTGGGTTTAAAGAAAGAAAGAATCATACAGGGGTTGGAAGTTCTTGAAACCCAAGAGAATAATACATTAAGGCTTGTGGGAGACTATAGCATGTATAATGTATCTGATAAGATTTTAAGAATTATATTATCTTATACAGATTATGTGAATAGGACGGTATGGAGGAAATAATAGTGAAAAAGATATGTATATTAAGTGCTGTTAATATAAGGCATATGTCCTTAATTTCACTCTATACAGAAAAATTAAAAAGAGATGGAATAGAATTTGACATTATTTATATGGATAAGTATTTAGAAGAAGAAGAGTTTCCCGCCAAAAATAAATATGTTTTTCATAATAAAATTAACCAAAGTGATAATAAAATCAAGAAAGTTCTGAAA
>NZ_JBALSS010000003.1:0-3870 GCF_036967045.1 Bacillus sp. JJ1609
CTTCGCGCCTTCCACTCCAATCAACAGGGTTTTAATAACTAACCGGTGAACTGTATCATTTTCGACAAACTGAAACAGCGAACCTTGTGTTCGCTGTTTTTTATTGTCAGTTATAACTGTTACTTATTAAAAGTCTATGTCTAAAAAATGAAACCAAATACTTCCATGATCGTATGTAATATAAATCTTTAAATGGGAGATGGGAAAGATGAGTGATAGCGGCTGTGTAAAATGTGGGAGCAGGGATGCAGAAAAAGGAAGTAGCCATGACCGGTACTGGATTGTCCAAGATTTTCGACATACAAAATAATCAATTCGTGGTCGTATACTGCAGGAAGTGTGGGTATTCGGAGTTTTATAATAAAGAGGCATCAGCAGGCTCCAATATTCTTGATTTATTTTTCGGAGGATGAGCAGATATAAAAATCCCGCATGCAGCTTCGGCAGGCGGGATTTTATTATTATTTGATTAACACTTCTCAACATCAATTTCAGTAACAGGCCACCAGAAGAATCCGTCTTTTTCAAGCATCTTATCTGCTGCGTCTGGACCCATAGTTCCAGATGCGTAGTTAGGGAAGGCTTGCTCTTTTGTATTTTCCCAAACATCTGAAATGTTATCGACAAAGCTCCAGGAAAGCGCGACTTCATCCCAATGGGTAAAGTTAGTAGCGTCTCCGCGAAGAGAATCGAATAACAGCTTTTCGTATGCTTCAGGCGTATTAAGGCCGTCTATGCCCTTATTTGCATAGTTCAGTTTTACCGGTGTTGCATCTGTCCCCTGACCGGATTTTTTAGCGTTCAGGTGAAGCGTAATTCCTTCTTCAGGCTGAATATGAATCACTAAAAGATTAGGATTAACTGTTTTTTTCGGTCGATAGTACAGATCCATTGGAATATCTTTGAACTGAATCACAATTTTTGTAGACTTCGCTGTCATTCTTTTACCTGTACGGATGTAAAATGGCACTCCTGCCCAGCGGAAATTATCAATCATTAATTTGCCGGCAACAAAAGTTTCCGTGTTTGATTCAGGATCCACCATTTCCTCCTGGCGATAAGCTGGTACTAATCCGCCGTTCATCTGGCCTTTATCATACTGTCCGCGAACAAAGTATTCATTTACTTCTTCACCCTTTACTGGACGAAGGGCACGGAACACTCTAACCTTCTCAGACCGGATTTCATCTGTCGTTAATTTGATTGGGGGCTCCATTGCGAGCAATGAAACCATTTGTAGCATATGGTTCTGGACCATGTCTCGCAATGCGCCGCTTTTTTCGTAATAACGTCCGCGTTCTTCAACGCCAAGCGTTTCGCTTGAAGTAACTTGTATATTTGAAATGTAGCGATTATTCCAAAGCGGTTCAAACATTGCATTGGCAAATCGGATGACTTCGATGTTCTGGACCATTTCCTTGCCAAGATAATGGTCAATACGGTAAATTTCATTTTCCGAGAATGCAGTACGGATTTGTTTGTTTAATACTTTTGCTGACTCAAGGTCATGTCCAAATGGTTTTTCAATCACGAGACGTTTAAATCCTGAAACATCTGTAAGCTTGTCCTTCTTTAAATGCTCTGCAATTGTTCCAAAGAACTCAGGCGCCATCGCAAGATAGAAGATCCTGTTTCCATTAAGTCCATAGTGGCTGTCCATTTCTTCTGCAAGCTTTCCAAGAGCTACATAGGAGCTGGAATCAGTCACATCATGGGAATGATAATAGAATTTAGATGCAAATTCCTCGATATTCTTTGCTGATTCACGATTTTCTTGTACAGATTCTTTAACCTTCTGCTGGAATTCTTCATTTGATAGTGAACGTCTGGCGACACCAATGACTGCGAACTTGTCCAATTTTCCTTTTTCAAACAAATTGTATAGGGAAGGGAACAATTTACGGTTCGCAAGGTCTCCCGTAGCCCCGAAGATCATGATTAAAGCTGTTGGTTTATCAGTGTGTGTCACAATATAGGACCTCTCTTTATATGAATTTACTCAATATGTATAAAAACACTTTACAAGTATAAAATTTTATCGGTTTCGTGAACAATTAGCAACTGTTTGAACTGTAATTAGTTTCTTCCATTTGACTGGAACTATGCCCCTTGTGTTAAATCAGCAGATTTGCCCTATTAGGTATATTGAACAAACCAACGTCTCTTGTGATATATTGAAAGGAACAAAGAAACTACCAGCCTGAGTACCAGCGGGCTTTTTGCATGAAAGGCGGTCTTAAATATGGATGTTTTTTTTCTTGGGACTGGGGCAGGTGTTCCTGCTAAGCTGAGGAATGTGACTTCAATCGCGTTAAAATTGCTCGAGGAAAGAGGAGCAGTCTGGCTATTTGACTGTGGAGAAGCTACACAGCATCAAATTTTACATACTAGCATTAAACCGCGCAGGATTGAAAAAATTTTCATCACCCATTTGCACGGGGACCACATTTACGGACTGCCAGGATTACTTTCCAGCCGTTCATTCCAAGGCGGAGAATCATTGGTAACAGTTTACGGTCCAGCAGGAATCAGGGAGTTTATTGAAGTGTCACTTAAAATAAGCAAATCCTACTTGAAATACCCTATTGAAATTATTGAAATTGAAGATGGTGTCATTTTTGAAGATGACCAATTCACGGTAGAAGCCAGGCTTCTCGAACATGGTATTCCTTCATATGGGTATAGGATAGTGGAGAGGGACCGTCCAGGGACGCTTCTCGCAGACAAGCTAGTTGCTGCTGGGGTCAAGCCAGGACCAGACTACAAAAAAATTAAGAATGGTGAAGAAGTAATTTTGGAAGATGGAAGAGTCATTCACCCTGAGGAATTTGTTGGACCGCCCCAAAAAGGCAGGATTGTGACGATCCTGGGTGATACGAGAGTCTGCGAGAATGCTGTACTCCTCGCAAACGATGCAGATCTACTGATACACGAAGCTACTTTTTCAGCCGACGAAGAAGCTCTTGCACATGAATATTTTCATTCTACAACATTGCAGGCAGCTGATACTGCTCTCAAAGGCAGGGCAAAAAAGCTGTGCCTTACTCACATCAGCTCACGATATGACCGCAACGACTGGAAGCAGCTTGAGGCGGAAGCGGTGAAGGTATTTTCAAATACGGTCATATCTGAGGATTTTATGGAAATCGGTATCTCCTTAAGGATGACTGATTAAAGGAGTGGGATAATGAAAACAGTATATCTCGTCAGGCATGCGAGTGCGGAGGGCCAGCCGATAGATGCTCCTCTGACAGAGCAGGGGAGAAGGCAGGCACTAGCGCTGGTTGAATTTTTTAAGCAAAAGGAGATAGACCTCATTTTCTCGAGCCCGTTTAAAAGAGCAATTGATACGATCAAACCACTGTCTGATTCAAAGAAAATCAAGATCATTGAAGACAGCAGACTGGGAGAAAGAGTGTTGAGCACGGTTAGCTTTGAAGATTGGCGTGATAAGCTAAAACAAAGCTTTGATGATTTTGATTTAGTGTTCGAAGGTGGAGAATCACATACAGCAGGCATGGAAAGAGCAAAATCATTGCTCGAGGACATACTGTGCTCCAAAGATGAAAATATTTTGCTGGTCAGTCATGGCAATATGACCACCTTGCTAATGAGATATTTCAATGAAAGCTTCGGATATGACTGCCTTATGGAAATGACCAATCCAGATGTCTTCGAACTTGTGGTATCGGATGAAAAGACGATTTTAAAGCGGATTTGGGATGACAGGATATAATATATGTATTAAATATCCTATGTAGTGTTTAGTTAAATACCATGAAGTGTTTCAGTCCCCCTTAAAATTCTTAGGACTAGTTTTTATTTTAAGGCTCTGTTAAAGCCCAATGTTGTTTTTTTAAAACCTGTTGA
>NZ_JBALSS010000003.1:4065-17728 GCF_036967045.1 Bacillus sp. JJ1609
ACGAAAATCAACAGCCTTGCCTATTTTAAACATCTTGGCGAGAAATTACTTTAATCTTGAGGAATAGCTTCGAAAATGGAAACCAGGAAAAATTCCTGGTTTTTATTTTTTTGATTGACAATCAAAAGGTTGTTTGAATATCCTATAATCAAATGAATGTTTGAATGAATGGGGGGATTTTAATGAAGGAACAAGATGTCTGCCAGGTAAATTGTATCGACCGGGAAAAAGTCGACCGCGTGGCTGCACAGGTAAATGAACAAAATACCATTGAAGCAGCTAAGATTTTTAAGGCTTTATCAGATGAAACGAGGGTAAAAATTGCATACTCCCTATATGTTGAAAAAGAACTGTGTGTCTGTGATGTAGCCTCGATCGTGAATTCCTCGACAGCCACGGCATCACATCACTTACGCCTGTTAAAAAATCTCGGCCTAGCAAAATATCGTAAAGAAGGAAAACTGGTCTTTTATTCATTAATTGATGATCATGTTAAACAATTAATCCACATAGCGTTTGAACATCAAAAGGAGATGGAGAACAGTGGTTGAAGCAGCAGAACTACACGGAGAAAAAACGATTTACCGCGTTCAGGGCTTCACCTGAGCTAGCTGTGCCGGAAAGTTCGAACAGAACGTAAAACACCTGGATGGTGTTTTTGATGCAAAAGTAAATTTTGGTGCCTCCAAATTAACCGTTTATGGCAACGCCTCAATTGAAGAACTCGAAAAGGCAGGAGCATTTGAGAATTTAAGGCTATATCCAGATAAAGCAGAAATTGTGCCTGAAAAGAAGAAACCATTTTGGCAGGAAAACCTCACTGTTCTGATTAGCTTATTGTTCATTATTGCGGGGTACTATTTTCAAATAAATGAAGGAGAGAGAAGCCTCACTGCAATAATTTCATTTTTAGGAGCAATTCTTGTAGGCGGTTATTCACTCTTTAAAACAGGATTAAAAAATCTTTTGAGGCTTGATTTTGACATGAGGGCGTTGATGACGGTTGCCATCATTGGAGCCGCGATTATTGGGGAGTGGAGCGAAGGGGCAGTTGTTGTCATCCTGTTTGCAATTAGCGAAGTGCTTGAGCGGTATTCAATGGATAAAGCCAGGGCCTCCATTCATTCGCTGATGGATATCGCTCCTAAGGAAGCACTCGTTCGAAGGAATGAGCGGGAATTCCTCGTGAATGTCAATGAAATTGAAGTTGGCGATATCATGATCGTAAAACCAGGAGAAAAAATCGCTATGGATGGGGATGTCGTCGCCGGATTCTCGGCCGTCAACCAGGCAGCAATTACGGGCGAATCGGTTCCTGCCGAGAAAAATCCAGGCGATGAGGTTTTTGCAGGAACACTGAATGGGGAAGGCCTTATCGAAGTGAAAATCACTAAATTGGTCGACGATACCACCATTGCAAAGATCATTCATCTTGTGGAGGAAGCACAGGCAGAAAAGGCACCATCACAGGCATTTGTCGACCGTTTCGCCAAGTATTATACCCCGATCATTATCCTTGTCGCGTTTTTGGTAGCCATTCTTCCTCCGCTGTTATTTGGCGCTGATTGGAGCGAGTGGATTTATCAAGGGCTGGCCGTGCTAGTTGTCGGCTGTCCATGTGCACTAGTCATTTCAACCCCAGTTTCGATTGTAACCGCGATAGGCAATGCAGCGAAAAATGGCGTGCTTGTAAAAGGCGGAGTCTATCTCGAAGAAATGGGCATGATTAAGGCCATTGCTTTTGATAAAACTGGAACATTAACAAAAGGAATACCAGCCGTTACGGACTATAAAGTGAAGTCTTCATTTGACCATAATGAATTATTATCAGTAATTGCAGCACTGGAGAACAAATCAGAGCACCCGCTAGCTGCTTCTATTGTCCGCAAGGCAGAAAGTGATAACATCACTTTCAAGGATACAGTCATTGAGGAATTTACTTCGGTCACTGGCAAAGGAATAAAAGGGACAGTAGATCGAGTAACTTATTATATCGGCAGCCCTAAATATCTTGATGGAATCATGAGCACTGGAATTCCATCAAATATTAACGCAGAAATTTCCCAGCTGCAGGATGAAGGGAAAACAGTCATAGCTGTCGGGACGGATTCTGAAATGCTTGCCTTAATTGCAGTTGCGGATGAGGTAAGAGAATCAAGCAGGGAAGTCATTTCCCGCCTTCATGAACTGGGCATTGAAAAAACGATCATGCTGACTGGAGACAACAGCGGAACCGCTAAAGCGATTGGCAAGGAAGCAGGAGTTTCAGAAATAGAATCAGAGCTTCTCCCTGAAGATAAGCTGTCATTCATCAAGGAATTGCAAAACAAACACAGCAAAGTGGCAATGGTAGGCGATGGAATCAATGATGCACCGGCACTAGCCGCAGCGACTATTGGTGTCGCAATGGGCGGGGCGGGGACAGATACAGCATTAGAAACAGCCGATATCGCATTGATGGCAGATGATTTGAAAAAACTGCCGTTTACAATAAAACTAAGCCGCAAAACACTGAGGATTATCAAACAGAACATCACATTCGCAATCGGTGTTAAATTGCTCGCATTGCTGCTCGTCATCCCAGGCTGGCTCACCCTATGGATTGCGATTTTTGCGGATATGGGAGCGACGCTCATCGTTACACTGAACGGGTTAAGGCTTTTAAAACTGAAAGATAAATAAAAAATTTTGCTTATGCTTTTGGGGACAAGGATAATCAATCTTCCGTGTTTATACTCCATGAATATAAAGATAAAACTGGAGCTGGAGAGGGATGCAATGAATAATTCATGGAACGCAATCATTTATAAAGGCTGGGCCCCGATTTATGATTGGATTTTCGATGCGGGCCCATTTTCACGGGCAAGGGAAAAACTTTTTAATGATGTACAATTCCAGCCTGGAGACAGGATCTTGTTTGTTGGGGTTGGGACAGGTGTTGATATTAATAGACTGCCAGATGAAAAGCTTAGCGTTACTGCGATAGATTATTCAGAAGACATGCTTCAGAAAGCACAGCAAAAATTTTCGGATTCAGACATTGAGTTCCTGAAGATGGATGCTCAACAGTTAGATTTCCTATCCGAGAGTTTTGATTATGTAGTTGGCAGCTTAATCCTGTCGGTCGTCCCCGACAGCAACCGAGCCTTTGAAGAAATGGCAAGAGTGTGCCGGATAAATGGCACGATCTTAATCTTCGATAAGTTTGCAGAACCAGGTATAGGCTTATCACGCCCGAAGAAATTATTAAGGCATTTGATCAAGGTGCTGGGAACAGACATTGGTATTTCTTTTGAAGCCCTTTATCAGTGTAAAAGAACAGCACTGACGCTGTTATCAGATGAAGGCATCATGTTTGGCGGCATGTATCGCAAAATTACCCTTAAAAAAGTTCAATAAGAGGATGGTCCGGCCGTGAAATGAGTTGCGGCTGGCCTTTTTGTATTTTTTTAAAGGATCATTGAGAAAGAACCCAGATTTCTATTTATACAGATATTTTTCGTCTTTAAACTAAGGAACTTCTAACGAAGAAAGTCATAGTTCTATCCATCGATCATCATTGTATTTTTACTCTTAATTTTTTCCTAAAAAAATAAAGCCGGCATCTTGAATGCCGGCTTCATGAGAGTATTAAAATAACCAGCCACGGCTGTATTGCTTAGGCGGTTCGATGCTTGTTCCAAGTTCTTTTGCTGCTGTGCGCGGCCAATAGGGATCACGGAGCAGTTCGCGTGCAATGAAAATTAAATCGGCACGGTCGTTCTGGAGGATTTCTTCTGCCTGGATTCCAGTCGTAATCAAGCCTACGGCTCCAGTTGCCACGTCCGCGCCATGCTTAATCTTTTCAGCTAATTTGACCTGATAGCCTGGATAAACATTAATTCTCGCGGGAACAACTGCTCCTGAACTGACGTCGATTAAATTAACGCCTAAATCTTTCATCCATGCTCCCATTGTCACATAGTCTTCGACTGTCAGCCCATCATCATGGTAATCACAAGCTGATACTCTGACAAGCAATGGTCCGTCCCATATCGTTTTTACCGCTTCAAGAACTTCTCGCAGGAAGCGGAACCGGTTCTCAGGAGAACCTCCATACTCGTCTTCCCGTTTATTAGTAAGCGGGGAGAGGAATTGATTGATTAAATAGCCATGCGCAGCGTGGATTTCAATAACATCAAAGCCAGCACTTTTTGCCCTTTCGGCAGCAAGTTTGAAGGCCTCGACTGTTTCTTTGATTTCTTCGACTGTCATTGCCTTTGGCTCTTTGTAATTTTCGTCGAAAGCCAGGGCAGAAGGAGCAATGATTTCGTCTCGCAGCGCAGCTTTTCTGCCAGCGTGAGCTAGCTGGATGCCAGCTGCAGCACCATTCTGCTTAATTTGTTCAGTCAATCTTGCAAGCCCTGCCACATGTTCATCGCTCCAAATGCCTAAATCCTGATGGGAAATCCGTCCTTGAGGCGTGACAGCAGTTGCTTCGAGAATGATTAAGCCGACTTGTCCAACGGCTCTGCTCGTATAGTGAGTGACATGCCAATCAGTAACGATGCCATCTTCCTTTTCGCATGAGTACATGCACATAGGAGCCATGACAATTCGATTTTTAAGGGTGAGCCCTTTCATTTCATAAGGTGAAAATAATTTCGTTTCCAAACAAGAAGCCTCCTTTATTTCGTAATACAAAATATATTTTTAGTATAACAGGGCTCTCGTCAGAAGGGAAAAAATGTACTCACAGGTCATCTTTTTTCCGTAGCTCACTTAGCGTGTATTTTGTTCCGCGCCAGATGATACCGCCTCTTTTGAAGGTTAAATAGCTTGCCCTTATGATGGAAAAAATAAAGAGCAGCGCCGTAAAAGGAAGGGCAAAGAACAGCAATGGTGAAAAACGGGTCATTTTTTTTGTAACCATTGTATACAAAATGGCCAGGAAAATAAGATTGATGGCACTCAGCAGGGCTAGGGCCTTGTTATTAGAAAAAATCGTAAAAAACGGAACCACTTGTGAAACAAAGACCCCAAAAATTGAAAACAGCACCATACTGATCCGATAATGCAGTCCCGCAAACGTATTTTTCTCCAGTCCTGCCAGGGCTTCTTTTAAGCTTGGGTACCATTCTACCTCAATTAGTGTCAGGGCTGTCACAATCCGTTGCTTGAGCCCTGCTTCCTTTACCTTCCTGCCGAGCTGCAGGTCATCATCTGGCCGCATCTTGATTTGTTCATGAGTCCCGATTTTTTCATAACTATCCCTTGTAATCATATTGAACGCACCAATTCCAATTCCTGTTTTAGAACGCGAATTATTGGCAAGCCAGGGTCTCTTATAATATGAAAATCCAAATAAAAAGAAGGCCACAAACGCTTTCAGCCAAAACGGTTTTGCGCTTAAATCAGGTGCGGCAGTCATATGGTCCAGCTCATGCTCTTCAAAATAGCCAACAGCTTTTGCGAAAGCCTCCGGGCTGTAAAAGACATCAGCATCTGTAAACAAAATTCGGCTGCCAGATGCATGCTGGTATCCTTTATAAAGGGCATGGTTTTTACCCAGCCAACCTTCAGGTAAAGAAGGTAGATGGATGACTTTGACTCTTGAATCCATTTCCTTGAGTTCATCCATCATACTTCCGGTTGTATCTTCAGACCGGTCATTGACCAAAATCCATTCCACATTGTTATAGGTCTGCACGAGCTGGCTTTGAATGCTCGGTTTAATATGTTCATCTTCATTCCGTGCTGCTACGATCACGCTTAACAGCGGCCCTGTTTCTATCTCCTTTGCTTTTTCCAAAGAGTCAAGCTTACTGAAGCCGATAGCCGCGTCGATTGTCGCTGCAACCCAGATGATGAGAGTCATAGAAAGTAAAATGAAAAGCATTGCCATCCATCCCTCGTGTTTTTCTCCATTGTAGAGAAAAGGAGGGATAGATTGCAATTTTAGAAGCGGCGATTTGCGGATGCCAGTTCGCTTCCGAGCAAGCTGCCAAGTTTTCTTGATTGGGCTGTAGCTTCCTTTATGCATGAAATAAAAGCAGATTGTACCCCATGCTTTTCGAGTACGCTGATTCCAGCTTCGGTTGTGCCGCCAGGACTTGTAACCTCAAAGCGCAACTGTGATGGTTCCTTATCCGATTTCGTCAGCATTTCAGCTGCACCCAGCAATGTCTGGATGATGAGCTGTTTTGCTGTCTGCTTTTCAAGTCCGATCTCTGCAGCGCTTTTTTCCATCGCTTCGACGAGATAATAAATATAGGCAGGACCGCTGCCTGAAAGTCCGGTAACTGCATCAAGTTGGGATTCCTCGACAATCGCTGTCAGCCCAATCGTGTTGAAAAGCTCTTTTACACGCCCTTTTTGTACATCAGTCACATTCTCATTCACTGCCAATGCAGTCGCTGATTTTCCAATCGCAGCTGATGTATTTGGCATCACCCGTGCTACAGCGAGAGATGCTTCAGCCGCCGCCTCGATTGCCGCAATCGATACACCTGCAAGAACGGATATGATAAGCATCTCATCAGTAAGAAAGGATTTGATTTCCTTGATCGCCGAGGCTGCATCCTTTGGCTTCATCGCTAAAACAACGACATCAGCTTCAGAGAAAAGCTCATCATAGTTATATGTCGTCCTTACCCCATATCTCTGCTCCAGCGTTTGGAGTCTGTGTGTGTCCTGCTTATTCGTTAACCACATCTGCTCTCCCGGAAGAAGCCCGCTTGCCCCTATTCCGGAAATCATCGCTTCTGCCATTGAACCTGCCCCAACAAAAACAAGCTTCTTCATCAAGATCGCCTCCATTATTTTTAAGCTTTTTTAACAGCCTCATTGCTACTGGGTATTTTCAGCTGAAAAATAAAAAGGCCTTTCATCCATAAAAGGACGAAAGGCCATGCTTCCGTGGTACCACCTTCATTCACTTTTTCGGCCAGTGCCAAAAAAATGCAGCTCACAATCCGATAACGCCGGTATACGTCCAGGTTTGCCTGGCAGCTCGCAAGGTAGGGTTCAACAGGAAGAGGGCGGCGGAGCCTTTCAGCCGGTGGACTCCACTCTCTTTCGTCATTCCTGTCTACTCGTCTTGCTCAAGTGCTTTTTAAAGTTCATGAAATTTAATAGTGATTATGCAAGAAGGACAACCCTAAAGTCAAGAGGAAATTATATAATTTTTAGTTTTTTCTGAAAAATAGTTTGTAGAATAATGACAATTGGCAGCTTTAAAGGTAAACTTATTTTTATATTGAAAAAATGCTAAGTCTTATAAATATGAATACTTACATACGAATTTTTAAACAAATAGGTTGTTTACCTTATATAAATATAATTTTTGAGGTGAAATGAAATGGCAGAATGGAAAAATGGAATTGCTAAACTTACGTTGCCGACGCCTTTTCCAGTAGGTGACGTAAATGCTTACCTAATAAAAGGAGACAGGCTGACGCTAGTCGATGCTGGTACAAAAACCTCGGATTCATGGGAGTCCTTCAAATCCCAGCTGGCGGAGCTTAAGCTTACTCCAGAAGATATAGAGCAGGTCATCCTCACACACGACCATCCAGACCATGTTGGATTACTTGATTTTATGCCAGATGAACTTGAAGTTTACGGCCACCCGCTTAATGAAAGATGGATCAACAGGACTCCTGAGTTCCAAAGTATACATAAGAAATTTTATGAAAAGCTATTTGTGCAATTTGGCATTCCCGAGCAATATTTTCTGCCATCCCTTAAAGTCATGAAAAAGACTTTAGTGTTTTCGTGTGACCGATCGCTATCGGGGACCCTGGTGGAGGATGACGTTCCTCCTGCTCTCCCAGGATGGCGAGTAATTGAGACTCCAGGACATGCGCAGAGTCATATCGTCCTTTTACGTGAGAAGGATGGGGTCATGATTGCAGGAGATACAATCCTTGCGGGCATCTCGCCCAACCCTTTGCTTGAGCCGCCGCTTCCAGGCGATTCAGAGCGGCCCAAACCGCTCGTGCAATATAATGCTTCGCTAAAAAAACTGCTGAAGTATCCGATAGGACTTGTATACACTGGGCATGGAGCGGAGATAACAGAATTGCACACATTAATAGAAAAAAGGCTTGCCAAACAGCATGACAGGGCCATGCAGGTGAAGAAAATGCTCGAAGGCAAGGAACTTTCTGTGTTTCAAATATGTACACTGTTATTTCCTTCGGTTTATGAACGTGAGTTGAATTTGACTATTTCTGAAACAGTTGGGCAGATAGATTATTTACAGTCCCTTGATGAAATTAATGTCAGGGAAGAAGGAACAGCCTTCTTTTACACAGCTAAATGAGGTGAATTTTTGTGCCATCGTTAACAGGAAAGAATATTATCATTACTGGAGCTTCAGGAGGAATCGGTGCTGAGATTGCCAGGCTTTGCGCAGAACGGGGAGCGAATCTTGTGCTCCTTGCAAGGGGCATTGAAAAATTAGAATTAATGAAAAAAGAATTGGAATTAACCCACTCAGTCAAAGTATTTGTCCATCAATTGGACGTGTCTGATACCGACGCAATTCGGACTGTTTTCACTAAGGTCATTGACGAAATAAAGCACGCGGACATTTTGGTCAATAATGCTGGTTTCGGGATTTTTGACCTCGCCCACGAAGCAAAGATCGACGAAATCAAAGCGATGTTCGACGTGAATGTCGTTGGTTTGATGGCTTGCACATCCATGGTTCTGCCAGGCATGAAGATGCAGAGGAGCGGTCATATCATCAACATCGCATCGCAGGCAGGCAAGATAGCCACCCCAAAATCGAGTGTCTATTCGGCAACGAAACATGCTGTCCTTGGCTATACGAACAGCCTGCGCATGGAGGTGGCCGATGACAATGTGTATGTGACGTCAGTCAATCCTGGGCCAATCGAAACAAATTTCTTTACTATTGCCGATAAGCAGGGTACGTATGTCAAGAATGTTAAAGCGTTCATGTTAAAGCCTGACTATGTCGCAAAACAAGTCGTGGACCGGATGCTGACAAAGACCAGGGAAATCAATCTCCCGCGCTGGATGAATGCAGGCAGCATTTTTTATGCGCTTTTCCCACGCGCCTTTGAGCGCATTGGCAGGAAGGCTTTCAACAAAAAATAACAACCTTTCGAAACCGCCGTGTTTTTGTGGCGGTTTTTATTTTGAGCCCTATACCAAGCAATTTTGCTATCTGCAGGTATTTAAAAGATTTTTTTAAAAAATGTAAAACTTTTTTCTAGCTTCCATGTCTAATAGGTAGATACAGTGTAAGGGGGAGACACATTGGAGCTTCAAGATTTAGTCCTTAAGGCGAAAAAAGGTGATGAAGCGGCATTTTATGAGCTGATGCAGCTTCATAAAATCCGCCTTTACCGGATCGCCCTGAGTTACTTAAGGAATAGCGACGACGCGGTTGAGGCGCTGCAGGAGGTCACATACAGGGCGTTCAGCTCCATCCGAAAGGTAAAGGAGCCGCAATATTTTACAACCTGGATTACGAGGATCTTGTTAAACTACTGCAATGATGAATTGAAGAAGCGGAAACGGATTCTCGTTAGCGATGACCTTATCAGCCTGATGGGGGCGGAACACCAGTCAAACTGGCTGGAGGTAGAGGAAGTCATTGGCAAGCTTGAACCAAAAATGAGGCAGGTCATTGAACTGAAGTATGTGCATGATTTTAAAATCAAGGAAATTGCCGATATTCTTGATTGTCCTGAAGGCACTGTGAAGACATGGCTTAATAAAGGGCTGAAGGAGCTCCGCGGACAGCTCGGGGAGAAGGGGGAATTGGGCTATGCTTAATGCTGAGGAAAATAAGTTAACTCAGGCGCACGCTGCACTCGAGAATATCGACATCCCTGAATTCCAGTTGGATCAAGCGATTTCAGCAGGAATCAGCAAAGGGAAAAGAAAGGAAAAGAAAAATCTGCTGCTAATGAGGACGTTAGCATCTGCCGCCATCCTGATTTTTGCTTTTACAGCCTTGCTCAGGACATCAGAAACCTTCGCCTCCTATGTTACCTCGATTCCTGGAATGGAGAAGATTGTAGAGTTAGTCCGTTTTGACAAAGGCTTGACGGCAGCAATCGAAAATGACTTTGCCCAGAAAATCGGCGTATCAGATGAACATGAGGGCCTGAAAATCACCTTGGATTCAGCGATTGTTGATGAACAGATGATGGTGCTGTTTTATAAGATTGATTCTTCTGCTGGTCACAAGGAAATTGCGATTGATAACATCCAGCTTACCGATGACAAAGGAAAGAAATTGGAATTAAGCTCCTCTTTCTCTGTGGGACCAATTGATTTACAAAAAGAAGGGGAGACTGTTCAGGAAATGACCTATTACTTTTATGGAAAGGTCGCTCCTGAAAATATGAAGTTGAGCTTCCAGCTTGCTGAAGGGAGAACGGAAACTGGAGAGCTGCGTAATAAACTTGCTGATACATGGGTTCTTCCTTTCTCAATTGATAAGGAAGCCTACAAGGATAAGAGAGAAATCATTGAGGTAAATAAAACGGTCAGTTTTGAAGGCCAGAAGGTAACAGTTGAAAAGGTATCGATTTATCCAACAAGGATTGGTGTTACTGTTCATTTTGATGAGAAAAACACTAAGCAGATTTTCGCGATCGAAGACCTTCGTATCGTTGATGAAAGCGGCGAGGAATGGGCAACAATCGCAAATGGAATCAGTGCTTCCCATATTAGTGATTATAAGCAGGAAATCTATCTCCAGAGTAATTTCTTTAAAAATCCAAGAGAGCTTTATTTGAGATTCAGTTCAATCAGGGCCCTCGATAAGGATCAACTGACAGTTGTTGTCGACCCTGATCAGCTTAAGATTATCGAAAGACCACGCGACGGTCGTCTTCTGAGAGTGGAAAGAGAAGGCGAGGATTTGAAATTCACTTATCTTGGAGAACGGGGAGTTACTCCATTTCAAAACGCGATTGACTCAGAAGGAAAGCAAATTGGCAGCGGCCAATCAATGTGGACCACCGACGGCGTGGCAGAACAGCAAATCCTGCTTCCTTATTTTGGGGAAGATGCCGCCCCAGGACTGATCACTTTGCAAATAACCGATTATCCTACGAAGGTTAAAGGTGATGCCAATATTAAAGTAAAATGAATTGAAGGCTGTCCCTGCACTGGGGCAGCCTTTTTATGTAGCCAAAAATTCATAAACCGCATCATTGATGATATCATGCAAGTCCGCTTCAGGTTCCTGGTTTTTCAGCTCGGTAATCTTCTTATATATTTCTTCGAATTCCACTTCGCCAAACGGCAGTGAATCATCATGCCGATACTGTACGAAGCACTTCTGAACCATTTTGCGTATGAGTTTTTCATCCATAACATTAGCACCTCTCATCCTGATTATACTCTCAACTGCCAGCCGAAAACAGCCTCCTGTAAAATTGTCCAGCTCTGGCATGCCCCCCCAAATAAACCTTAATTAAGTCATTCCGCCGGAAATTCCCCATTGAAACCGAACGCATATTCGCTTAATATTATGGGTATAATGAAACAGAACAAACGTTCCTTTTATTAGGAACGAAACATAAACTAAGCAGAAAGGAGAGACACAGAAAATGGTCGATTACAGCGAAATGCCGCAAAACAAAATTCTTTGTGTTGATATGAAAAGCTTCTATGCCAGTTGTTCCGCGGTCATGCTCGACCTTGATCCTCTTGAATGCTACCTGGCTGTAGTCGGGAACCTCGACCGTCCGGGAAGCGTCGTCCTGGCAGCCTCGCCCCGTTTGAAAAAGGACTTTGGCATTAAAACCGGATCGCGAAAGTTTGAAATTCCCGATGATCCGCGAATTATTGTCGTTGATCCCCAAATGTCAACGTACCTGAGAATTTCCACTGAAATCTCCCGTGTATTCAATCGCTATGTCCCAAAGGAAGCGATCCATACCTACAGTGTCGACGAAAGCTTTATAAAAGTAGATGGAGCTTCAAAGCTTTGGGGAGACGCTTCCTCAATAGCAAAAAAAATCAAAGATGATATCGAGCGCGAGTTCCAGCTTCCTTGCGCAATCGGGATTGGCCCGAACATGCTGATGTCAAAATTATGCCTTGACCTTGACGCGAAGAAGAAGGGAATTGCCGAGTGGACATATGAAGACGTACAGACAAAGCTGTGGAATGTCTCACCGCTTCGCGAAATGTGGGGAATAGGCCGCCGTGTCGAAAAAACGCTGAACGGCATGGGGATTTTCACAGTCGGTCAGCTTGCACGCTATGACCTTGAAAAATTGGAGAAAAAATTCGGTATTATGGGCAACCAGCTTTACTGGCATGCCTGGGGAATTGATTTTTCGGATATCGGTGCCCCGATCATGGAAGGGCAGGTCAGCTTTGGAAAAAGCCAGATATTGCTTCGAGATTATAAAGAGGAAGAGGAAATCAAGCATGTCATTCTTGAAATGTGCGAGGAAGTGGCACGCCGGGCAAGGAACCATGGGAAAGCAGGACGGACAATCAGCTTTGGGATTGGCTACAGCCAGGATGAATTTGGCGGAGGCTTCCACCGTTCAAGGACGATAGAAGAACCTACGAATGTCACGATGGAACTGTATCGCGTATGCCTTGAGCTATTTGCTGAGAACTATACAGGAAAAACGGTGCGCAGCATTGCGATTTCACTTGGAAACCTCGTTGTTGACAGCGAATTTCAATTGAGCTTATTTGAGAAGAACGGATGGAAGAAGAAGGAGCTTGGCTATGTGATGGACCGGATTCGCAGCCGATATGGCTCGGCAGCGTTGCTAAGGGCTGTTTCTTATACTACGGCTGGTACAGCAAGACATCGTGCCGCGTTGGTCGGAGGGCATAAAGGCTAATAATGATAGTGGGGAGGAGATTTTATGATTCGTGACCGAGGAAGAATTAAATGGACGTCCATGATGCTTCCTGAACATGTAAAGCTGTTGCGGGACTGGGCGCAGGAAGACGAATATGAAAAAGAAAAACAGCTGGATGAACAGCAGCTCGAACAATTGAATGAAACCATCCTGGAAGCGATGGAATATAACCGTCCGGTCAGCATCGCCTATTATCGTCAGCGGAAGTATGAACTGGTGATTGGGAAAATCCATTACTGGAATGAACTCGGCCAGAAACTTCATATCGTGGACAAATTCGAAGAAATCCATCGCATTCAGCTTTCAGCCATTGCCGATGTCCGGCATGCGGATGAATGGTGACCAAGAGAGAATTCGCTCCATAAAAAAAGAGCAATGGGATACCCATTGCCCTCTCACTATTACTCAGTCTCATCAGGCTGAGGAGCACGCACGACTGATTCAAAATTTCCTTTGTGGGAAGCATCGCAAAACGGCATATTTTTACTCATGCCGCAGCGGCAAAGCGAAAAAGCCGGCTTTGTTTCGAATTTGTTCCCGGCACCATCCAATAATTCTACATCTCCAGTAATCCTTAATGAACCATTATCATTTACTTTAATCTGTACTTTTGTCAAAAAAAACACTCCTTCACAAAATTGTCACAATTACCTTTGATAGTATAAGTTAACCAAGAAAATTGCAAGACTATTTTGAAAGGGGAATGCACCCTTCATAATCAGATAAGGTGAGAAGTTATGTTAAAATATAGGCTCTGTTAAAGTTAAAGGTGATTTTTAGCACCTGTTGATTGTAGTGGA
>NZ_JBALSS010000003.1:17869-22617 GCF_036967045.1 Bacillus sp. JJ1609
AGCG
Source organism: Bacillus sp. JJ1609 (assembly GCF_036967045.1). Classification (NCBI taxonomy): domain Bacteria; kingdom Bacillati; phylum Bacillota; class Bacilli; order Caryophanales; family Bacillaceae; genus Bacillus; species Bacillus sp. JJ1609. The sequence continues at coordinate 17,874 of NZ_JBALSS010000003.1, forward strand.
AAGCGCCTGGAACGAAAATCCACAGCCTTGTTATACAGAGCTAAAAATAAAAAATCAGGAAGGAGTGCAGGCAGATATGAAGATGAAGATCACACAGGCTGCGACTGATAAGCTGAAAGAAAAAATTTCAGGAAAAGAAGGATATTTAAAACTGAAATACGATATAGACGGCTGTGGCTGTGCAGTGAATGGGGTAGCTGCCCTCTGGCTTGAAAGTGAACAGGAACAAAACGAAATCGATATAGAAACGAATGGTATAGCTGTATTAATTGAAGAAGCAAAAGAAGTCTTTTTTGATGAACAAATGACGCTTGATTATAGTGCAGCGGCAGGTTGCTTCCAGTTAAAGAGCCCAAGAGAATATCTTAATCCGCGAATGAGTTTTTTTGATAAAACCAATGCTTAAACACGGAAGCAAGGGTTATTGTTTTACAATAATTTGGAAAAAGGGTTAAATAAGAGAGAAGCTTTTTTTGATACATAAATCGTATGGTGCAAAAGGATAGGGGGAGAACTATGGAGAAATTGCGGCGAGCTGCCATAATGGCCATGTGCGTGCTTCTGCTCTCTGCATGCACATATAAGACTGCGGAAGAAGCAATCCAAAATGATATTCCGTTCAACATCAAACAAATCGTGCATAAGGAAAAGGTAAAGGATGGCTGGCTGGTCTTTTACACAACCCAACAGAAGGATGGGACCAACAAATTTGATGCGCTGGCAGTTGCCTATATTAAAGGCAGCAAAAAGGATGGCTGGGAAAATGCCGGACATAACCACTGGACTTATTATAAGAATGATTTCATGATTTTATATGCCGACGTGTTCCATACCTATCAGGAAAATGGCAAATTGGATAACAAACTTCCCGTTGTTTTTGGAAAGATCGTCAACCCGGATATACTATCGGTAGAAGCAGCGGGTGCCGACGGAAAATTCAGCAAAATCAACATCATCGAAAAGGGAAATGAACGTTATTACTATGCTATAGGGGAGTATAAAGAAGTGAGAGCGCTGGGGGCGGACGGAAAAGAGATGGATCGCCAAGGAGAAAAGCAGTAAAAAGGTTGGTTCCGAAAGGAGCCAGCCTTTTTACGTTAAACTCTGACTGCTATTGGGGACAGTTCAGACCTCAGAACTCGTTGAAATGTCACCATTTAAATCTCTATCATTTACAAATACATATTCTTCAAGGAACTCGTCAAGCACCTTCTTATATTCCAAGCGATTCTGGCTGTAAGACTGGGCATGAAGTCCGTTTTCGGCCATATACAGCTTCTTTGGGCCTTTTTTCTGCTCAAACAAAGCCTGGGTCATGGACGGCAGGATGAAATCGTCCTTGCGGCTGTGGATGAAAAGAATAGGATTTTTGATGTTTTCAATGACCGAAATTGGTGATACGTCACTGAGTGAATATTTGTCACGAATGCGCACGAATAAGCCGGCAATTGGCAGCAGAAGCCGGGTCGGCAGCAGTTTTACCTCTGCTTTCACTCGATAGGCGAGCTGCGCGCTGAAATCAGAAAATGGGCAATCAGCAACATAGAAATCAGCGCCATCTTCAATTATTCCAGCATAAAGGAGGAGTGTAGCAGCCCCCATGGATTCACCATGGATGCCAAGGAACAAATCAGGTCCCTTTTCTTCTTTAAGCCAGTCAACAACAGATTTCAAATCGAATTTTTCATAGTGGCCATAGCTTGTCGTCTTTCCGCCGGATTCACCATGGCGGCGATGATCGTATATGACAGCATTAAAGCCCCTTTCAAGGAAAAGGTTCATATACTTGACTGAATTCGTTTTGCTCTGCGTCACTCCATGGGCTATGATGATATATCTGTTGGTATCGTGCGGTTCGACAAGGACGGCTTTCAGCGGATAGCCAAAAGATGAGGAAATTGAAACCTCCCGTTTAGGCAAGGCGTCATATTCGTCAGGGCGAAGATGGCCGGCTTCTTTTTCCCGGGTGAATATTTCTTCATCATCCTTCTTTTTCAGAAACATCACTTTATTGGAGATATAAACCCCAAGAGAGGCAAGTACGAGCAAAAATGAAAACAAAACACGGAACGCCTTTCTCACACTCAACCCTCCGTATGCTTTTTTCTTTATTTTACCATTAGATGCGAAAAGACAAACATAAAAAAGACCGCAAAGAATGCGGTCGGAAAATTGCCGTTTGGTAAGTGATATTAATGGCAATTCTTGATAGGCGGAATCTGCCCTGCGCTTCCGCTTTTCTTTATTGCTGTGAATTCTGGCGTTTTGTCGGATGGATCGCTTTTTCCAGATCTTCTGCAGCTACTTGCTGCTTAACATTATCTGCGTTAGGTTTCCCTTGCTGGCTGTATCCTTTATCGCGTTTTTGGCTCATGATGAATTCTCCCTTCTTCAAGATACTTCACCCTTAAGATGAGTATCAGGGAGGGAGCTTATACAAAAAAAATTAAACGCTTACAGAATTCATGCGGAAATAGGTGCTTTCAATTGGCCTGGAAATATTGGGTTTAATGATTTCAATTGCTTGGAGCAGTTTGTCGAGTTCGACTCCGGTTTCGATTCCCATCCTGTGAAGCATATAGACCACATCTTCAGTAGCAGCATTTCCAGCGGCACCAGGAGCAAAAGGACAGCCGCCAAGCCCGCCGGCAGACGTATCAAACCGGGTTACTCCAGCATGAAGTGCAGCGAATATATTGGCGAGGGCCAGTTTTCTTGTGTCATGGAAATGTGCTGTCAGTAACAAATCAGGGTATGCCTTTTTTAATCTGGAAAATAAAGAATAGGATTCATTTGGGGCAGCCATGCCGATTGTATCGGCAACACTCAGCTCATCGACCCCGGCCTGCACAAATTCTTCACAAAGTTCTAGTACGGCATCCTCGTCGACCTTGCCTTCATATGGGCAATAAAAAGAGGTTGAGATGCATGCCCGGACAAAATAGTCTTTTGCCTTAAGCTCAGCGATCAAAGGCACTAGTTCGGCAAGGCTTTCTTCAGTTGTCTTGTTGATGTTCTTTAGGTTGAAGGTATTACTGACACCGACAAAAACGGCAACCGCTTTGCAATCGGTCATAAAAACACGCTCGATGCCCTTTTTATTTGGTGCGAGGACGATGTTTCTAGTAGAGCTGTCTAGGCAATCAGAAACAATCTCGGCAGCATCTCCCATTTGCGGCACCCATTTTGGCGATACAAATGAGGTCAGCTCCATCTCTTTAAGACCAGCATTCTTTAGAGCGTAAATAAATTCTTTTTTGACTTCAGTCGGAACAAAGCTTTTTTCGTTTTGGAGTCCATCCCTTGGTCCGACCTCGATTATTTCAACCTTTTCAGGAAGCTTTAGCAAATTGATTCCCCCTCCTCTTTACATATCTCCATTTTAAATAGAAAATTTTTAAAAATGCAAGAATAACAAAAATTTTGATAAAATAAAAGGGATTTAATAAAATCAATAGAAGTTAATACCATGTGAAATCAGAGAAAGGGTGAGCAGTTTGGGTAAAACCGAAGCAATGATTGTATCGGCGGTAAGAACCGCGATCGGCAGCTTTAACGGAAGTTTGAAAGACATTTCTGCGCCGGAACTAGGAGCCGCAGTAATTAAAGATGCACTAAAGCAGGCAGGCGTACAGCCCGAGCAGGTGGATGAAGTGATCATGGGCAATGTCCTCCAGGCAGGACTTGGCCAGAATCCGGCGAGACAGGCTGCGATAAAAGCGGGGCTTCCTGAAAGCGCTTCCTCTATGACGATTAATAAAGTATGCGGTTCCGGCTTGAAGGCGGTCCATTTGGCTGCACAGGCCATTATCGCCGGAGATGCAGAAATCGTTGTTGCCGGTGGTATGGAAAACATGAGCCAGGCACCTTATTTATTAAAAAATGCACGTGACGGATTTAAGATGGGCGACCAAAAACTGGTTGACAGCATGATTTCCGATGGATTATGGTGTGCGTTCAACGATTACCATATGGGTGTGACGGCAGAAAATCTATGCTCTAAATATGAAATCGGCCGCAGCGAGCAGGACGAATTCGCGGCAGCCAGCCAGGATAAGGCTGTAAAAGCAATAGGAGAAGGCAAATTCAAGGATGAAATTGTGCCAATTCAAATCCCTCAGCGCAAAGGCGACCCGCTCGTATTTGAGACAGATGAGTATCCGAAAAAGGGAACAACAGCTGAAAAGCTCGGCGGTTTGCGCCCAGCATTCAAAAAGGATGGCAGCGTGACGGCCGGAAATGCTTCAGGAATCAATGATGGTGCGGCAGCATTAGTTGTCATGAGCCGTGCAAAGGCAGAGGAGCTTGGTCTTAAGCCGCTTGTTGTCATCAAGGCAAATGCAAGTGCAGGTGTCGATCCAAGCATTATGGGAATCGGTCCAGTTACAGCGGTTAAGAAAGCATTGGACAAAGCAGGAATGTCTCTGGATCAAATGGAGCTAATTGAAGCCAATGAAGCCTTTGCGGCGCAATCATTAGCTGTTGACCGTGAACTTAATTTTAACAAGGATATTTTAAACGTGAATGGCGGTGCGATTGCACTTGGTCATCCAATTGGCGCGAGCGGAGCCAGGATTCTTGTGACACTGATCCACGAAATGAAGCGCAGAAATGCCAAGACAGGGCTGGCTACACTGTGTATCGGAGGCGGACAGGGCGTCGCTACAGTAGTGGAACTCGCATAATATCCTATTTTTTAAAAAGACTCTGTTAAAGCCCCATGCATTTTTTTAAAACCTGTTGA
>NZ_JBALSS010000003.1:22744-28450 GCF_036967045.1 Bacillus sp. JJ1609
TAATTCTTCCGCGGAAAGCGAAGCGCATGGAACGAAAATCAACAGCCTTGTTTAACGGAGCCTTTAAAAAGGAAATTTATCTTTTCGAATAAAATTAACTGTCTAACTCAGCGTTCGTCAGGACTGCTGACTAGGCTTATGCTTTTCGTATAAAAAGGAGGAACAACGAATGAAAAGAATTTGTACATCCTTTCAAGAAGCAGTAGCGGATATCCATGATGGAGCAACCTTGATGGTTGGCGGTTTTGGTCTGTGTGGCATTCCGGAAAACGTAATTTTGGCTCTGGTTGAAAAAGGGGTAAAAGATTTGACAGTCATCTCCAATAACTGTGGTGTAGATGATTGGGGGCTCGGATTGCTTCTCAAAAATAAACAGATTAAAAAAATGGTAGGTTCCTATGTAGGGGAAAATAAAGAGTTTGAAAGACAGGTATTGTCAGGAGAAATCGAAGTCGAGCTGATTCCACAGGGTACTCTTGCTGAAAAAATCAGGGCAGGAGGCGCAGGGATTCCTGCATTTTATACGCCTGCTGGGGTAGGAACTCCTATCGCTGAAGGAAAAGAAACAAGAATATTCAATGGAAAGGAATATCTTCTCGAAGAAGCACTGACCGCTGATTTCAGTATTGTCAGGGCATGGAAGGGCGATAGAATGGGCAACCTCGTTTACCATAAAACAGCCAGGAACTTCAACCCGATGATCGCTGCTGCTGGAAGAGTAACGATTGCCGAGGTAGAAAATCTCTATGAAGCTGGCGAATTAGATCCAAACTCTATCCATACTCCAAGCATTTATGTCCAGTCACTGATTGAAGGTAATCAGGAGAAAAGGATTGAAAGGCTGACAGTGAGAAGTTAAATCTGGCTGATCATGAAAGGAGAAGGCATATGATTAAAAACAAAGGAAATGTTCGTGAAAAAATTGCGCGCCGCGCTGAAAAAGAAATCGAGAACGGTTTTTATGTAAACCTTGGAATTGGGATGCCAACACTTGTTGCTAACTTCATTACCGAAGACAAGCAGGTTGTCCTGCAGTCTGAAAACGGTTTGCTCGGTATTGGACCGTATCCGACTGAAGAGAGTGTTGATCCTGACCTGATTAATGCAGGAAAAGAAACTGTAACAGCGATACCAGGTTCCGCATACTTTGACTCAGCAGAGTCATTTGCGATGATCCGCGGCGGCCATATCAATATTGCCATCCTCGGTGGAATGGAAGTCTCAGAATTAGGTGATCTGGCTAACTGGATGATTCCTGGGAAAATGATCAAGGGAATGGGCGGCGCAATGGATCTTGTCCATGGAGCACGTAAAATTATCGTCATCATGGAACATGTAAATAAAAATGGAGAAGCCAAGATTCTAAAAGATTGCAGTCTTCCATTGACAGGAAAAGGTGTGGTCAACCGCATCATTACCGATATGGCTGTAATTGATGTAACACCATTCGGACTGAAGCTAATCGAAGTAGCCTCAGGTTATACTGTAGAAGATGTTATCAATTCAACGGAGCCTGAATTGCAGGTAGAAGAAACAGTCGTTTTAGATGCATATTAAACAAAGCAGGGACGTCTTCCAACAGGCGTTCCTTCTTTTTGCAAACAATTCACCAGCAAGAAGCTCAGATTTACTAGTAAGTAGCATAAATTCAACAATAAGAAGCAGCAATTCATAAGCTGAACATTAAAAAATGAAAGAGAACCACTCTTATTTAATTTGATAGAATTCGATGGTATAATTTTAAAAAAATGATGAACAGAGGGATTCAAAGTGAAGAAAAAGAAGCAAAACCGCCAGCAGCCAGTGAAAAAAGAGGATAAGCCAGCAACGCTGGGTGATCTGCTGAATCAGGATATCATGGAAAAGCTCAAAGCCCAGCAAAAGGATTTAAAGGAACAGGAAGAACAGAAAAAACAGGCTGAGATCCAGCGTAAAAAAGAAGAGCAGCGTCTAAGAGAAAAAAACAAGTCATTTGAAGAGCTGCTCTCAGAAAGTGAAATGGATTGGAAGAAATTCAAATGACAAGGAGAAGGGTGGAAGTAGTACCGTATCAAAGCGAATGGAAGAATCTTTTCGAAAAAGAGAGGCAGCTCCTTGCGAACATTTTTAAACCACTTGTTGTAGACATTCACCATATTGGCAGTACCTCAGTGAGAGGCCTCAGCGCTAAGCCAATCATAGACATTCTTCTGGCAGCTGACAAGCTGGCGGAAGTAGAAGAGGCAACACCACAAATTGAGGCTGCCGGGTACGAGGCTAAAGGTGAGAACGGCATCCCGGGCAGACGCTATTTTCAGAAGAGTGATGAAGATGGCGTCCGGAAAGTACATTTGCATGCCTACGAAAAAGACAATCCTGAACTGCATAGGCATTTGGTTTTCCGGGATTATTTGCGGGAGCATCCAAATGAGGCAAATAGGTACGCAGAGGTAAAGGAAAAGGCAGCCAAAAAGTTTGAATATGATATAGAGTCCTATATAGCAGAGAAGTCTCCAATCGTGAAGGAATTAGAGCAAAAAGCACTGCAATGGAACCCGAGTCCCCCTTATAACTGAAGTAAAAGCAAAAAGGAACACTCACGCAATTTTTAGCGAAAGTGTTCCTCATAACGAAAAGTATAAGATGGGTCCTATCAAATACCTATTCCATTCAAATTTCCTCACATAATAAATATCCTTCTATCTATGCTGGTCGTACTTGCTAGCTTTTGTTAAGGACCTGATCAGCTCAATTTCTTCCTCAGTCAAAGGCTGGCTATTGGCAGCTCTTGCATTTTCCTTTATTTGTTCAGGAGAGCTAGCGCCAGCCACGACAGATGCAACTGCCGGCTGTGCCAGATTATATTGGATAGCAACATCAGCTAAAGATCTGGAGGAAGCCAGTTTTTCTTTTAACGCAGGCAGCATCTCCTGTAATTCATCGAAGCTGTAATCCAGATAGCCGTTCTTCTTGATGGATTGAGATGCTTTATCTAGCATAGAGTCACTAAGCAGTCCTTTGGCGACAGTTCCTCTTGTGACAACGCTGATACGATTTTCCTGAAGCAACGGAATAGCTTCTTCCTCAGCACGACGATCAAGGATGCTATACTGCATCATCACAGACACAATATTAGATTTATCAATGTATTCTCGGATAACATTTGGCCTGATCGATGAAATCCCATAATGCCTGATAAAGCCCTCAGTTTTCAGTTCTTCAAAAGACTCAATCGTTTGCTCGATATTATCATTAATTGTTCCGCCATGCAGCTGGTAGATGTCAATATAGTCAGTGTTTAACCGTTTTAAGCTCTGCTTAACGGCTTCTTTGATGTGCTCTTTGGAAGGATCCCACGTCCAGCTGTCTTTTGCTTCCGTCCATCGGTTTCCAGCCTTGGTTGCGATGATGACTTGATCCCGTACATTTTTTAATGCTTTTCCAACGATTTCTTCATTTTCTCCAAAGTCATATAAGTCTGCTGTGTCAAAATAATTTATGCCTTCTTCGAGTGCAGCGTTAATGACTGATTCTGCTCTAAGCTGGTCTGTGCCAAGTGACATGCATCCAAGACCAATTTCGCTTACATACAAATCGGATGTCCCTAATTGACGTTTTTTCATAAAATCACTCCGTTCCTACAGGCTGGTTCTATTTTAGCGAAAGGAAGGGAGTGGGTTCAACTAATCAGGATGGCGGGCGGTTTTATTGACTGTATTCACCCAGTCCTTAACAAATTTGTGCTGCCTGCTGTATTCCTTCAGTTTGCGCTTAATTTCCCAGGCCTTACCTGCAAGGGTAATGCCATGATCATGAACGTAAATCTTCATCTGCATACTCCTTTCAGTTAAATATGATAAAATGTATGAGCATTTGATATCGGATTAGAACAGGAGTGAAGGAATAATGAGACCGCTTGAAGAGAAAACATTGAAAACGGAGCAGATTTTTACTGGAAGAGTGATCAGCCTGCAGGTTGACGACGTAGAACTGCCGAATGGAAACGTTTCTAAAAGAGAAATCGTCAAGCATCCTGGGGCAGTGGCGGTAATTCCTGTAACAGCTGAAAATAAAATCGTGATGGTAGAGCAATATCGCAAGGCATTAGAAAAGACGATCATCGAAATTCCTGCAGGAAAGCTTGAAAAGGGTGAAAAACCAGAAATATGTGCTGCCCGTGAGCTTGAAGAAGAAACAGGATATGAGTGCGTAAACATGGAATGGCTTATTTCGTTCTATACATCTCCAGGCTTTGCGGACGAGATCATTCATGTATATAAAGCAACAGGACTATCGCAAAAAGAAAACGCTGCGACTACTGATGAAGATGAATTCGTCAATCTTGTAGAGGTTACCCTTGAAGAGGCGATCCAGTTGATAAAAGATCAAAAAATATATGACGCGAAAACGGCTTATGCAGTCCAATATTTGCAGTTGCAAGAAGCGTTAGGTAAATAGATGCGGGAATACTTTGTCGATCTTCATATCCATATCGGGAGAACGAAATCAGGGAGAGCGGTTAAAATAACTGGTGCGAAGTCCCTTACATTCAGCAATATCATCAGCCATGCGCGGGACCATAAGGGACTCAATATGATTGGCATTATTGACAGCCACTCGCCAGAGGTTCTGGGAGAAATGGAAGAATTGCTGATTGCAGGTGAATTGGAGGAGCACCCAGATGGCGGGTTAATGTACGGAGGGATGAGCATCATTCCTGGTTCAGAATTAGAGATTAATGATGAGGATACTCTTGGACCTATACATGTCTTATGTTATTTTCCATTTCTGAAAACAATGAGGGCATTCTCGGAATGGCTTTCTCAGCACTTGAAAAATATACATTTAAGCTCACAAAGAGTCTATATTTCTGGCAGGGAGCTGCAAGAAAAGGTGAAGTCCCTTGGAGGAATTTTCATCCCAGCCCACGTGTTTACTCCTTTTAAAAGTCTTTACGGCAAGGGTGTAAACAAATCTCTTACTGAAGTTCTTGACCCAGAGATGATTGATGGAATCGAACTTGGTTTAAGTGCTGATACCATGATGGCTGATCAGCTTTCAGAGCTTCACAGGTATTCCTTTGTGACCAATTCAGATGCCCATTCTCTAGCAAAAATCGCAAGAGAATATCAGAAAATCGAAATGGACCAGCCCTCATTTCGTGAGCTCAAATTGGCGTTGAAGCATGAAGAAGGCAGAAGCATTAAAGCAAATTATGGTCTCGACCCACAGCTAGGGAAATATCATCGCACAGTATGTGCCCAGTGTTTCACTCACAGTCATTCAAATGAGGATCATTGCAGCCAATGCGGTTCGTTGAAAAAGGTTAGGGGTGTTGCAGACAGGATTGCCGAATTGAAGTCGGAAGAAGTATTCAAAGGATACAGGCCGCCTTACATACATCAGGTGCCTCTGGAATTCATTCCTGGGCTCGGGCCGAAAATGCTTGAAAAACTTCTCGACCATTTCGGCACGGAGATGGCAATCCTTCATTCAGTGCCATTTGACTCTCTAAAAGAAGTCATACCAGAAAAGACTGCAGCGATCATAGAGAAAGCGCGCACAGGCCAGCTTGCCTTTCAAGCAGGCGGAGGTGGCAAGTACGGAAAGATAGCTGATAGATAAAATCCGGATATTCATTTCCGGATTTATTTTTTTTTGAAGGCTGTGTAAAAAAAAATTCAATGTTAATTTTTAGCACCTGTTGTTTGGAGCGGAGGGCACTCG
>NZ_JBALSS010000003.1:28473-48257 GCF_036967045.1 Bacillus sp. JJ1609
TCCTGCGGGATCAGCGGCCAAGGTGAGACCCCGCAGGAGCAAAGCGACGAGGAGGCTCACCTGACGCCCCGCGGAAAGCGAGTGCCTGGAGCGGAAATCAACAGACAAGTTTAACACGGCATTTTTGAAAAGAATGTGAGTATGTAAACCAAAACTACCATTTCATTAATCTAGTCAAAAATTCATCACTCATAGTCATAGATAACAAGTCCGGGCATATGATTGTATTAACCAATATGCAGGAGGAAGAGTGATGAAGAAGAGAAAGTACCAGGACGTCGCAGCAAACCATTTTCGAGAATATTCCTCAATCTATCTTTTTGTAATTGTCCTGTTTTTAATGGGAGTCATTTTCGGGGCAGTAATTGTGAACAGACTCAGCTTCACTCAAAAAGAGGATTTGTTCTATTATTTATCACAATTTTTTGGACAGGCAGCAACAGGGAAGGTTGCTGATGGCAGGGATTTATTTCTGCAAAGCTTTTTACATAACGGGAAATTCATTGGGCTCATCTGGATTTTAGGTGTTTCCATCATTGGTCTTCCTGTTATATTAATTCTATTGTTCATGAAGGGCATGGTTGTAGGATTTACTGTCGGTTTCCTTGTTAACCAGATGGGCTGGGATGGCTTTTTGTTATCTTTTGTGTCCATCCTGCCACAAAATTTCATCATAATTCCTGTATTCATTATTACTGCAGCAATGGCAGTAACTTTTTCGTTAAAAATGATCCGCAACCAATTTATGAAAAAAATCAATCAGCCAATCATGCCACAATTTTTTCGCTATATATTCTCCTTTGTAGCTGCAATTGCATTTCTTGTTGCAGCCGCTGCGGTGGAGGCTTATTTATCGCCAGCACTTTTAAAAGCAGTGATAAATTCAGTTAATTAAACTTATTTTCAGGTAATAATAACTCTGGTTTCTTGATTGTAATAATTTTATTTTGATTCTCAATACCCTTCTGATATAATAAAAGGACAGTGGCGGGGGAGTGAGAGTAACGAAATGGAAACTAGAATTGATAGAATCAAGAAACAGCTGCATTCGTCCAGCTATAAATTAACGCCGCAGCGCGAGGCAACCGTGCGCGTTTTACTTGAACATGAAGAAGACCACTTAAGTGCGGAAGATGTGTATTTGCTTGTAAAAGAAAAGTCTCCTGAAATCGGATTGGCTACGGTATACCGCACGCTTGAATTACTGACTGAATTGAAAATTGTCGATAAAATTAACTTCGGGGACGGTGTGTCCCGTTACGATCTCCGCCAGGAAGGCGCTGCCCATTTTCATCACCACCTTGTCTGCATAGAATGCGGAGCAGTTGATGAGATTCAGGACGATCTTCTAGAAGACGTGGAAGAAATCGTTGAAAGAGACTGGAATTTTAAAATAAAAGACCACCGCCTGACATTCCACGGCATTTGTTACAGATGCCAGGAAAAAGAAACGGCTGAAACTGAATAATCTAATAACCTTTTCTCACTTAGAGAGAAGGTTTTTTATTTACTTTTAGGCTATGTTAAAGATTAGTGTTGACTATAAGCACCTGTTGATTGGAGCGGAGGGTACTCGACTCCTGCGGGATCAGCGGCCAAGGTGAGACCCCGCAGGAGCAAAGCGAAGAGGAGGCTCACCTGACGCCCCGCGGAAAGCGAGTGCCCGGAGCGGAAATCAACAGTCTAATTTAACATAGCCTACTTTTAAAAAAGCTCGCAGGTATATTTCTTGTCCAAATTGGCATACAGATTAATAAGAATAAGTATGGCCGGTTGAAAAAACGGTAGCTTATCATATTAAACCAATTACGGGGGCAATAAATATGAAATCCTGGTTTGGGCTGATTGCGCACACTTTGAAAGTGTTTATATTGTTCACTGGATGCACAATCCTATTCTATTATGGTATCATGTGGATTAATGAAGAGTATGAGAGTTACCATCGGTATGATGCACCGGAAGGAGCAGCCATTAAAGTTTCGGGGGCATCCGTCCAAAATGATGGAGGCATGCTCGAAAGGCTGTTACTGTTTTATCTGAATGGGGAGTAATAAACATGGAAGACAGGCTCGATGACTTTATCCACTTTTTAGTAGTTGAAAAAGGACTTGCTAAAAATACCATTGTTTCCTATAAGCGAGATTTGAATAGTTATATCACTTATGTAAAAAATGTAGAGCAGCTGGAAGATTTAAACTCGGTTCAGCGCCCGCAGATCGTCCACTTCCTTAGCCACCTAAAAGACACAGGCAAATCTTCAAAAACACTTGCCAGACATATAGCTTCTATTCGGGCTTTCCATCATTTTCTGCTGAGGGAGAAAGCGGTGGACCATGATCCCACCGTTCATATAGAGAGTCCGCAGCATGAGCGGTCTCTGCCAAAGGTTCTCAGTATGGAAGAGGTAGAAACCCTGCTTGAAAGCCCAAAGCTGACTGATCACTTTGGATATCGCGATAAAGCCATGCTTGAAATGCTATATGCAACAGGGATCCGGGTCAGTGAATTGATCGGTCTCAAGATCTCAGATGTGCATTTAACAATGGGCTTTGTCCGCTGCATGGGAAAAGGAAGTAAGGAACGGATCATTCCGATTGGCAAAACAGCGTCAGATGCTATAGAACAGTATCTTGAAAAAGGCAGGCCAAAGCTTGTATCCAAAAAACAGCGTGATGACTCATTATTTTTGAATCATCATGGCAAAGGATTGACAAGACAGGGATTCTGGAAAATCCTGAAGAGGCTGGCAATGGAGGCTGGAATCGAAAAGGAACTGACACCACATACAATGCGTCATTCATTTGCCACGCATTTGCTTGAAAATGGTGCAGACCTTCGAGCCGTCCAGGAAATGCTGGGGCATGCAGACATTTCGACAACACAAATTTATACACATGTAACGAAGACAAGATTAAAGGATGTTTACACCAAGTTTCATCCACGAGCTTAATAGGTTCATAGAATTGTCAAAAAGCTGAGCGGAAAGCCAGCTTTTTTTTCTTGTGTTTTTAAATTAATTTAGTACAATGAAGATGTCAGACTTCTGACAAATGAAAACGCATAAGATTATCCTAAACTAAAAAGGGTAACATAAAATTGTAAATACGATGGAAACGCATTCACATGTTAAGGAGGAGAAAGAATGTCACATACATATAAGCGGGTGTTTTTGATCGTCATGGATTCCGTGGGGATCGGAGAGGCACCAGATGCAGAAAAGTTCGGAGATAAAGGATCACATACCTTGGGTCATATCGCTGAACGAATGAACGGATTGAACATGCCTAATATGGGCCAACTCGGTCTTAGCAATATTGAGGAAATTAAAGGGATTCAGCCTGCGCAGAAACCGTTGGCATTTTATACAAAGATGGAAGAGGCATCAAACGGCAAGGATACGATGACAGGACATTGGGAAATCATGGGCCTTAACATCCAGACTCCGTTCCAGGTATTCCCTGATGGATTCCCTGATGAGCTGATCTCAGAGTTAGAATCGCGTACAGGACGAAAAATCATTGGGAATAAGCCTGCCAGCGGTACTGAAATCCTTGACGAGCTTGGCGAAGAGCATATGAAAACTGGTGCTTTGATTGTTTACACTTCTGCGGATTCTGTATTGCAAATTGCTGCTCATGAAGAAATTGTGCCAATCGAAGAACAATATGAAATTTGCAAAATTGCCAGGGAACTGACCCTTGATGAAAAATACATGGTTGGAAGAGTCATTGCTCGTCCATTCCTTGGCGAGCCAGGAAACTTCAAGCGAACATCTAACCGTCATGACTATGCGCTGAAGCCATTTGGCAGAACAGTGATGAATGAAATGAAGGATGCTGGCCTGGATGTACTGGCCATCGGCAAAATCTCTGATATATATGACGGAGAAGGTGTGACTGAATCTCTTCGCACAGTGTCAAATATGGATGGAATGGATAAACTTCTCCAGACTTTGGACCAGGACTTCACAGGTTTGAGCTTCTTGAACCTTGTTGACTTTGATGCTTTATTCGGTCACCGCCGCGATCCAGAAGGTTACGGAAAAGCACTCGAAGAGTATGATGCACGCCTTCCAGAAGTGTTTTCTAAATTAAAAGAGGATGATTTGCTCATCATTACTGCAGACCATGGAAATGACCCAGTTCATTATGGAACGGACCACACAAGGGAATACGTGCCGCTCCTAGTGTATTCTAAGGGAATGGCTGAAGGTAAAGAATTGCCAGTCCGCAAAACATTTGCTGATATCGGAGCAACAGTTGCGGAAAACTTCGAGGTGCAAATGCCTGAACACGGCACTAGCTTCCTTAAGGAATTGAAATAAGGAGTGGAATTCATGGATTACAATCAAATTCAAACAGCAGCATCATTCATTAATAACAAGCTACAACAACAGCCAAAAATCGGGCTGATCCTTGGTTCTGGACTTGGGGTCCTTGCAGACGATATCCAAAATCCGGTCAAGATCCCTTATAACGAAATTCCAGGATTCCCTGTATCGACTGTTGAAGGCCATGCTGGCCAGCTAGTATGCGGACAGCTAAGCGGCGTGGAAGTTATTGCTATGCAAGGCCGTTTCCATTTTTACGAAGGCTATAGCATGGATAAAGTTACTTTTCCAGTGCGCGTCATGAAAGAGTTAGGGATTGAAAAGCTGATTGTTACCAACGCTGCAGGCGGAGTGAATGAAAGCTTTACCCCTGGCGATTTAATGATCATCACTGACCATATCAATAATATGGGAACAAATCCTTTGATCGGGCCAAATGATTCACGTTTTGGCGTGCGTTTCCCTGACATGAGCGAAGCCTATTCAAAGAATTTAAGAGGTATCGCAAAAGAGGTTGCTGGACGCTGCAATATTAATATCAAAGAGGGCGTGTATGTGGGAAATCCAGGACCGGTTTATGAAACGCCTGCTGAAGTAAGATTGGCACGTACGTTAGGCGGAGATGCAGTCGGTATGTCAACAGTACCGGAAGTAATCGTCGCAAGGCATTCTGGTTTAGAAGTACTTGGAATTTCATGTATTTCGAATATGGCAGCAGGTATTCTTGACCAGCCGTTAAGCCATGATGAAGTAATTGAAACAACTGAAAAAGTAAAATCCAGCTTCCTCACATTAGTAAATGAGATTGTTAAAGCAATTGGGTAAATATAACGAATAGCTGCTGCCCGGCTAAATATTAATAAGTGGTGATAATGGTGAGAATGGTTGACGTGATAGAAAAGAAACGTGACGGACATGAATTATCAACGGAAGAAATCCAGTTTTTCATTGATGGCTACACTGCAGGCACGATACCTGATTATCAGGTAAGTGCTCTTACTATGGCGATTTTTTTCAAAGGTATGACTGAAAAAGAACGCGCAGACTTGACTATGGCGATGGTTGCATCAGGGGACCAAATCGATCTGTCCCAGATTGAAGGAGTTAAGGTTGATAAGCATTCAACTGGCGGCGTTGGCGATACAACGACTCTTGTATTAGGACCATTGGTTGCTGCTCTTGGTGTTCCAGTCGCTAAAATGTCAGGACGAGGTCTTGGCCATACTGGCGGAACAATCGATAAACTTGAAGCAGTGGATGGCTTCCACGTTGAAATCGACAATGACGAATTCATTCGTCTGGTAAATAAAAATAAGATTGCTGTAATCGGCCAAAGCGGAAATTTAACACCAGCTGATAAAAAGCTTTATTCATTGCGTGATGTAACGGCAACGGTTGACAGCATTCCTTTGATTGCAAGCTCGATCATGAGCAAGAAAATTGCTGCAGGTGCAGACGCAATCGTATTGGATGTTAAAACTGGCGCAGGAGCATTCATGAAGACACTTGATGATTCCCGCGAATTAGCCAAAGCAATGGTGAGAATTGGAAATAATGTAGGCCGCAGAACGATGGCAGTCATTTCTGATATGAGCCAGCCGCTTGGATACGCAATTGGAAATGCGCTCGAAGTAAAAGAAGCGATCGATACTCTGAAGGGTGAAGGTCCTGAAGACTTAACAGAACTATGCTTGACTCTTGGAAGCCATATGGTATTCCTTGCGGGAAAGGCAAACTCTCTTGGTGAGGCTCGCAGCATGCTTGAAGAAGTCATCAAAAATGGCTCTGCACTTGAAACCTTCAAGGTGTTCTTGAGCTCACAGGGCGGCGATGATTCTGTAGTTGATGATCCTAGCAGGCTTCCACAAGCTAAATATACTTTTGAACTTGAAGCAAAAGAAGCTGGTTATGTTGCGGAAATCGTAGCTGATGAAGTTGGAACAGCGGCAATGCTTCTTGGAGCAGGAAGAGCGACAAAAGAATCAGAGATTGATTTGGCTGTTGGACTGATGCTTCGCAAAAAAATCGGCGACAAGGTAGAACAAGGCGAGTCGCTGCTTACAATTTACAGCAATTTTGAAGATGTTAGCGAAGTAAAAGAAATGCTGTATGAAAATATCAAAGTTTCAAGTGAGCATGTAGATGCACCAATTTTGGTACATGAAGAGATCACAGAATAATTTTAACCAAAAGAAGTGAAGGGGTTTCCCCTTCACTTCTTTTTTTATATTCTTCATTTGTATAAAAATGGATTCATTGGAAAAAATAGACCCTATAAAGATAGGAGGGTTATGTCCATGAATCTGAAAAAGTTAGCCAGTTTACTGCTTGTATGTATTTTGAGCACAGCTTTTATAGTACCAAAAGGATATGCCAATGAAGGGGATCCAGGCCTTGCAAATGAAGCCAGCTCGGCAATTTTGATTGAGCGAGACACTGGAGAAGTGCTATTTGAAAAAAACAGCCATGAAAAGCTTCCGCCTGCAAGCATGACGAAAATTATGACCATGCTTCTGATTATGGAGGCTCTCGATGAGGGCAGGCTGAAAATGGATGAGAAGGTTCGTACAAGCGAGTATGCTGCGTCAATGGGTGGTTCCCAAATCTTCCTTGAACCAGGAGAAGAAATGACCGTTGAGCAGATGCTGAAAGGAATTGCGATTGGGTCTGGCAATGATGCAGCTGTTGCGATGGCCGAACGTATAGGCGGCTCAGAGGAAGCTTTTGTAAAAATGATGAATGATAAATTAAAGGAATTAGGTCTTAAGAATACAGTTTTTAAAAATACGACAGGACTGCCTGTCGATGGCCATTACAGCTCTGCCTATGATATGGCCATGATGGCAAAAGAGCTATTGAAATATGAGAAAATCACAAAGTTCACCGGAACATACGAAGATTATCTGCGTGAGGATTCAGACAAAAAGTTCTGGCTTGTCAATACGAATAAGCTAGTCCGTTTTTATCCCGGCGTCGATGGTTTGAAGACTGGATTTACAAATGAAGCGAAATATTGTCTTACTGCCACTGCTCAAAAGGAAGGTATGCGCGCGATCGCAGTAGTGTTTGGAGCTCCTACTTCCAAAGCAAGGAATGCACAGGTGACGAAGATGCTGGATTATGCTTTTAGCCAGTATCAGACTCATCCTATGTTCAAAAAAGGCCATCCACTTGGCAAAGCTGCAATCAGCAAAGGCGATAAGCAAATGGTAAACGCCGTGACATCTGAAAGTGTCTCACTTTTAACGAAAAAAGGCGAAGACATCAAAGATGTAAAACAAAAAATCACCCTGAATAAGTCCTTAAAGGCACCAGTTGAAAAAGGCGACAAGGTAGGCACGCTGAAGCTTGTGAAAAATGGAAAAGTATTGGCCGAAACACAGCTTGTTGCGGATACAAAAGTAGAAAAAGCGAGTTGGTGGACGCTATATAAACGTTCGTTTGGAATGTTTACCCGCGCTGGCAGCCAAAACTAATGGTTTTTCACCAGTTGGAAGCAATATTTAACTAGTTGACAGCGGAAATTTACTTGTTGAATACAATAATTCACTCTTTCGAATGGAGATATCACTAGTTGGAGGCAATGTATAACTAGTTGGAAGAGATATATCACTAGTTGTAAAAATATAACCGCCTTAAGATGATGGAAAATACTGTCCTAATCATAAGCAAGCTAGAGTTGTCGAATGCTCTGTCATTACATCTAGTTTTAGCGAATTCGCACTAGTTTTGTTCTTAAGAAGGAATTGCCTTGTGAAATAGAGAATTTGACTCACTATACCAGATAAGGAGGCTTGGATAGTGAGTCTTAACATTGATATGGAAGTGAAGCATGATGTCTTATGTATTCGAATTAGCGGTGAGTTGGACCACCATACAGCAGACCAGCTTCGCGAGCAGGCAACAAAAGCCCTTGAGAGTGAAAATGTCCGCCACATTGTCTTGAACCTTGAGCATCTTTCCTTTATGGATAGTTCTGGCCTTGGTGTAGTTCTAGGAAGATATAAGCAAATTAAACAGCTCCATGGAGAAATGGTCGTTTGTGCGATCTCACCGCCAATCAAAAGGTTATTTGACATGTCGGGTTTATTTAAGATTATCCGTCTTGAACCGACTGAAGAATATGCATTAGAGAGATTGGGGGTTGCTTGATCCATGAAGAATGAGATGAATCTTCAATTTAGCGCGTTAAGCCAAAATGAATCTTTTGCAAGGGTAACCGTTGCTGCTTTCATTGCGCAGCTGGATCCTACTCTTGATGAACTGACTGAAATCAAGACGGTTGTTTCCGAAGCGGTTACGAACTCGATTATCCATGGCTATGAAAATGATGCCAATGGAATGGTGTACATCTCTGTTTTATTGCAGGAGGGTACTGTTGAGATGCTGATTAAGGATGAAGGTATTGGCATACCTGATATCGATGAGGCGATGCAGCCTCTATACACGTCTAAACCTGAGCTTGAAAGATCAGGTATGGGCTTTACCATTATGGAAAATTTCATGGACGAAGTACAAGTGAGATCAGAGCCCGGCTTTGGGACAGAGATTCGTTTGAAAAAGCACCTGTCAAAGAGCAAAGCGCTGTGCAATTAAGGGAGTTCTGCCTATGGATGTGGAGGTAAAAAACGATAATAGCCAAACGTATCTTAAGGACCACGAAGTCAAAGAACTGATTTTGAGAAGCCAGCAGGGAGACCAGGCCGCCAGGGATTTGATTGTCCAAAAAAACATGCGGCTTGTATGGTCTGTCGTCCAGCGCTTCCTCAACAGAGGGTATGAACCGGACGATCTTTTCCAGATTGGCAGCATCGGCCTAT
The DNA here is from genome assembly GCF_036967045.1 of Bacillus sp. JJ1609. NCBI lineage: Bacteria > Bacillati > Bacillota > Bacilli > Caryophanales > Bacillaceae > Bacillus > Bacillus sp. JJ1609. The sequence goes on from NZ_JBALSS010000003.1 coordinate 37,624, forward strand.
TGAAATCAGTTGATAAATTTGACTTGTCGTATGATGTGAAATTTTCAACCTACGCGGTTCCAATGATCATTGGAGAAATACAGCGCTTCATCAGGGATGATGGCACTGTAAAAGTGAGCAGGTCATTGAAAGAAACCGGTAATAAAATCAGGAAAGCTAAAGATGAGCTTTCGAAGAACTTTGGCAGGGTACCAACTGTCAATGAAGTTGCGGAGTATCTCCAGCTTTCTCCTGAAGAAGTAATCATGGCGCAGGAGGCTAGCCGTACACCTGCTTCCATTCATGAAACTGTCTATGAGAATGATGGAGACCCAATCACCCTGCTTGACCAAATCGATAATGGAGAAGAGGGACGATGGTTCGATAAAATCGCTTTGAAAGAAGCGATCAATGAACTTGATGAAAGGGAAAAGCTGATTGTATACCTGAGGTATTATAAAGACCAGACTCAGTCGGAGGTAGCATTGAGGCTAGGAATTTCCCAGGTGCAGGTCTCGCGACTCGAAAAGAAAATACTTCAGCAAATGAAGGGCCGTATGGATATTTAATATCCATGCGGCTTTTTTATGTGATAAAAAAGTATAAAATTCACTTCGAGAATTGTCCAGCTCCAGCGCCTAGCCCCTCGTGTGGCTTGTCTGCTGCGGCTCCTAACTCCTCGAGACGCTTCGAGCCTGCCATTGAAGTCAAAGAGCGACTTCAAAGGCAGGCCCTTCGATTTGACACGATGTACTAGGGCCGACGTTGCCACAGGACGTGGCGTAGTTAGTCGCTGTTCCTTTTACTTGGAGCTTGCACTTTTCTTGCTGCCAAAAAAACGTAATCTTAACCAATTATTGGACTTCATGAAAAAACATCAGCTAAACATACTAAATATACAAGGAAAACAATGTGTTGGAAGTGAATCTGATGGAAAAAACGATTTATATTCGCATGCGCAATCGGGTCCAAGTCAAACCAGAAGAATCACTCTTGTTAAAGGATATTGCGCAAATCATCGCTGGCGAGGAAGTCTATGACAAACTTATGGTGCTTCAGGTCCTGAAGGTGACACCTAAGGATCATATCCACATCATTGATGTGATGAAGGTCATTAAGTTTATCACAGGAAACTTTCCTGAATATGAAGTTCAGGCATTAGGGCCGCCCCAGACTATTGTGGAAGTGATCTATCAAAAAAAGGGGATGTCGATTCCATATTTCTTTCTTGTCTGGTTTTTATTATTTTTCGGGGCTGCCCTTACCATCATGAATTTTCATGAGGACGTCAGCATGCAAAGTGTTCAGGAGCGCATTTATACAATCTTGACGGGAAAGACAGAACAAAAGCCTCTTCTCTTTCAGATTCCATATTCAATCGGAATTGGTCTTGGTATGATTTTGTTTTTCAACCATGTATTCAAAAAAAGGATTAACGAAGAGCCTAGCCCGCTCGAGGTGGAAATGTTCAACTACCAGCAATCACTCGATCAATATGTAATTCTGCATGAGAATAAGGAAAACGTGAAGCACGTCGATGACCATTAGTGTGTTATTCATCATGCTGATAGGACTTGCAAGCGGGCTGGCGGTAGGTTCAGGATTTGTAGCCTTTTTGACGGTGCTGGGAGTGATTCCAAGGCTTACCCAATTGACAAAAACAATGAACTTGATTTCATGGTATGAATGGTCTGTAGTTCTTGGTGCCCTGCTGGGGACTGCGGGGAGCATTCGGGACCCTATACTGAATTTCTCTCCTTATGTGGCAATCCCGCTCGGTTTGGCCGGAGGAATATTTGTCGGCATGCTTGCGGCTGCTTTGACGGAAGTTCTCAATGTTCTGCCTATCCTGGCAAAAAGAATTCGCGTAGATGACAAGCTTGAAATATTGTTAATGGCAATCGTGCTGGGCAAAGTATTCGGTTCTTTATTTCACTGGATATACTTTGTCGGACGGTAAAAAACGAAGGATCAGAAAGGACGGCACCGAATGACCGAGAAACGGAATGTAATATTAATTACAGATGGCGATGACTATGCCAGACGATCAGTAGAACGAGTCGCAGCTGACGTTGGCGGGCGATGCATTTCTCATTCACATGGCAATCCGTCCGTTCTTTCGGGGTCTAGTCTTGTAAACCTGATTAAAAAAGCAGCCAATGATCCTGTTTTAGTAATGTTTGATGATAGCGGCTTCCTTGGAGAGGGCGCAGGTGAGCAGGCATTGAAATATGTTGCGGAGCATGAGGATATCAATGTTCTTGGAGTTATTGCTGTAGCTTCGAAAACGCATATGGCTGAGTGGAGTAAGGTGGATTTCTGCATCGACAGGGATGGAGAGCTTACTCCATATGGAGTTGATAAACATGGACTTCCTGAGCTGGAGCTAGGAAGGATCAATGGCGATACGGTTTACTGTTTAGATAAGTTAGATGTCCCTCTGATTATAGGAATTGGCGATATTGGCAAGATGGCTCGCCGTGACCATTACGAGCGCGGGGCACCGATCACAAAAAAAGCAGTGGAAATCATCCTTGAAAGGAGCGGATTCTATGCCAAAGAATAAAAATGATATGCTGCCTATACCAGAATCCTTGCATGAAGCAGAGAAATACATGAAAGAGCGGGTGGGCTTGGAAGATAGCTTTGACCTTGGTGTCAGAAAGCTGAAAATCCTAAAAAAAGAGGTTCACTTTTATTATGTGAATGGTTTATGTGATACCCAGTTCATCATCCATATTGTTGAAGAATTAGTTGGTATCAATGATCATGAAAAGCTGTCCACGCACCTTCAGATGATTGTCGAGAATAGGATTACTCACCAATCAGTACAGACAATTAAAACAATGGATGAGCTGGTTGATCAGGTTTTATCTGGTTTGATTGTTATTTTGGTCGAGGGTGAAAGAACTGCCTTTGTTGTCGATGTACGTAGCTATCCTGGAAGACAGCCGCAGGAGCCTGACACTGAAAAGGTTGTCCGTGGATCGAGGGATGGCTTTGTAGAAAATATTATTGTAAACACCGCTTTGACGAGAAGAAGAATTAGGGACGAGAATCTGCGTTTTGAAATGATGAAGGTTGGAGAGCGTTCCAAATCAGATGTAGCCATCGCCTATATCAAGGATATTGCGAATCCTGATTTAATCGAAGTAATTAAAAAGGAATTAAATACGATAAAAATCGATGGAATTACGATGGCAGATAAGACGATTGAAGAGTTTCTTGTTAAACAAGGTTACAATCCATATCCACTCGTTAGGTACACCGAGCGTGCGGATGTTGCTGCAACCCATTTGCTAGAGGGGCATGTATTGATTTACGTGGATACATCTCCAAGTGTCATTATTACGCCAACAACATATTTTCACCATCTCCAGCATGCTGAGGAATACAGGCAGTCGCCAGCAGTCGGGACAATGGTCAGATGGGTCAGGTTCCTAGGGGTGCTCGCGTCGCTTTTGCTTTTGCCACTATGGTATTTATTCGTCCAGAATCCAGATCTTCTGCCAGAAAAAATTAACTTCATTGGTCCAAATGACAAATCCAATATCCCGATTTTCTTGCAGATTATGCTTGCGGACGGAGGGATCGAATTCCTGAGGATGGCTGCAATCCATACACCGACGCCTTTATCAACTGCTATGGGTTTGATCGCTGCTGTACTGATCGGTCAAATTGCAATTGATGTAGGGATGTTTGTACCAGAAGTCATCCTCTATGTGGCAGTGGCTGCTATTGGAACATATGCGACCCCGAGCTATGAGCTAAGTATTGCCAATAAGATTGGCAGGGTATTTCTATTGATCATTACAGCACTTTTCCATGTTCCGGGATTTATGGTCGGCACTACAGTTTGGCTGCTGATGCTCGCAAATATTAAGTCTTTGAATACTCCTTATCTGTGGCCATTCATGCCTTTTCATCCAATAGCTTTCATGCAGATTATTATCAGGAGGGCTGTTCCAGGTTCCAAAATCAGGCCGAGTATCGTCCATGCTAAAAATCGTTATAAACAGCCTTCAAATTCATGACCAAGTTCCAATTGCACGTTCCAATAGAATATGGTAAAGTGTTTTTAATTTACTAAAGACTTAAAGCAAAAAAATAAGACAGTTCACGACTGAACTGTCTATTTATTTATTAGGCTTTTTCTAAATGTTGTTGTTAATGTGAACAGAGTAAAAACTTAAAATCAAGAATTTGCTCTATTGATTACAGATTCTCAGGATTGCTTTTTAAATCTGAATTAAAATCATTTGCAGAACAACAATGAACGAGAAAGGTCATATATTGTCAAGGGATGAGGGGACAGCATGGAGTTTCAAGGAACTGCAAAGGTTAATCGTCTTGGACATTTAGAAATTGGCGGTGTTGATACAGTCCAACTGGCTGAAAAATATGGAACCCCACTATATGTCTATGATGTAGCTTTAATACGTGAACGGGCAAGAAGCTTTAAGAAAACATTTGAGAAGGCGGGAATTACCGCCCAGGTAGCATATGCAAGCAAGGCTTTTTCAACAGTTGCCATGGTGCAGCTGGCGGATGAGGAAGAGCTATCGCTGGACGTCGTCTCAGGAGGAGAACTGTATACTGCACTTGCTGCTGGCTTTCCTACTGAAAGAATCCATTTTCATGGAAACAATAAAAGCCGTGAAGAGCTTATCATGGCGATTGAAAAAAATGTTGGCTGCATTGTAGTCGATAATTTTTATGAATTAGAGATGCTGCGGGGCCTCTGTGAGGATAAAAAAAGGAGTATGAAGGTACTCCTTCGTGTCACCCCAGGGATTGAGGCCCATACACATGACTATATTTTAACCGGTCAGGAAGATTCTAAATTCGGTTTTGATTTGCAGAACGGACAGGCTGATGAGGCGATGCAAATTGCTTTGAAGGATAAAAACATTGAAGTTTTGGGTCTTCACTGCCACATCGGTTCGCAAATTTTTGAAACGACTGGATTTATATTGGCTGCCCAGAAAATTTTTGAGAAATTGCATCAATGGAAAAATGAGCTTTCATTCGAATCAAAGGTTCTTAATCTAGGCGGAGGGTTTGGGATACGTTATACAAATGAAGACGATCCGATTCCTGCAGCTCAGTATGTTGTGGAAATTATCGCAGAGGTTAAAAAGCAGGCAGCCTCCTATTCAATGAAAATGCCTGAAATTTGGATTGAACCTGGCCGTTCCCTTGTAGGGGATGCAGGTACGACACTTTATCGTATTGGTTCGAGGAAGGATGTTCCGAATGTCCGCCAATATGTTGCAGTTGATGGTGGCATGAGTGACAATATCCGTCCAGCATTGTATCAGGCGAAGTATGAAGCGGTCCTTGCGAATAGGGTGATGGACAAGCCTGAAGAGACAGTATCAATTGCCGGAAAATGCTGTGAGTCCGGAGATATGTTAATTTGGGACCTCCCACTGCCGAAATCAGGCAACCAGGATTTATTGGCTGTTTTTTGCACAGGTGCTTATGGGTATTCAATGGCTAATAATTATAACCGTTTGCCTCGTCCGGCAGTTGTATTTCTTGAAGACGCTAAGGATACATTAGTGGTTCGCCGTGAAACATTTGAGGATATGGTAAAATTAGACTTGCCTCTTAAAGAAAAAATTAAAAATTAAGCTGCACCTTTGCAGCTTTTTTTAGTCGTACGCTAGTTATTTTAAAGATTGGCTAATTGCCCAGCCTTATTGTAGAATTACAGATTGGGAGGGATGCCGTATGAAGAAAAATAACTGGATGTTATTTTTGCTTTTATTGCTGATGGCTGTTGCCTGGGGGGCTTATTACTGGTTCTTTATTGTTCCTGGCCAATTATTGAATACCATTATTCTCGCTAAAATGTCATTATTGTAATAAGAGATCATTATTGTTCTTGGCCAATAGGAAACGGAAAATTAATTGAAGAATCTGCCTGGATTATGTATGATATTATCAATTGCAACATCGTATGAACCTGAATTGCTTGAAAGCATATATTATTAAAAGGCTTTTTTTCACATTAGCTTCTCTATCAGTGAATAGGGCATAAAGGTTTAATTTAGAAGAAAAATGGAAAAAATGATCTTGTTATCATTCCATTACTACCGTCAAACCACTAATGAGGGATACTTATGTTAATTCGTTATAAAAAGGCATTTGAAAAGATTGCGATGGGTCTGTTGTCTTTCATGCCTAATGAAAAGGATTTAAAAAAGCTTCAGCAAACGATGAAGAATTACGAAACAGACGAATCCTGGCAGTTATTTTTATGGAAGGAAGATGAAGACATCATCGGGCTTTTAGGTGTGAACTTCACCGATCCAAAAATGATGCAGATTCAGCATATATCCGTAAATCCATCTCATAGGCATCAGGGGATTGGCAAAAGGATGGTCAATGCCCTCCAGGAGATGTTTCCTGATTGGAAGGCATCAGCAAATGAAGAAACTCTAGCTTTTTTTGAAAAGTGCATTCAAGAAGGAAATACAGCAGAAGGCAGTGGATGTTAAATCACTGCCTTTTTTCTTTTTTTCTTTCGTCCAATGCCATTTTACGCTCTGCTATTACTTCACTCCGGTCTCTTGAAGAATGTCTGTTAATCAATTCCTCGTCAGTGAGGTCACTCTTAGCTCCCCATTTAAAGCCGTTTTCTTTACATTCCTCCTGGCAAAGCTTAACAACCTCCATGTCTGTTATAGGCAGGTTAAAACTTATATAAGGGATCTTGTTCAGTAAATTCTTCTCTCTCTTTTTTAATATGTCCATCAGAGCCTCATGATTCATGCCTAAACGCAGACAGCTCCGCACATCAAGAGAAAAAATTTCTAGTGATTTTCTTAATGTTCTTATCGCTCCGGCATAATTTTTGCGCCGGTAATGGTAATTTGATACAGCCAGCAGGATTAACGCGACCCAGATGGATTTTTTATTGCCTGCATCCGTCGCTTTCCAATATTCCTCCAGGATTTCGTGGCACTCAAAGTAATCCCTGTCTCCGTGGAAATGGGCGAGATATTGTATATATGATCTTGGATATTTAGTCATGAAAAAACCCCCCATTAAGTAACACTAGCTTAGCATAATTTCTAAGTTCATAAAATTAGAAACTGATTTACAATGGCTTTGTTTTACAATCGTAACACTTATTGCAAGGAGCTTTTCTCTATTGCCAAAATTAGATAAAGCCAGAAGAAAGAGAAAACGCCCGGCAAAAGCCGGGCACTGAATAATGGGGTGCTATTTAGATAGCTGGCATTTATTCTTATAGCCAGGCTGCACCTACAATGATTAGCAATATGAAAAGCACTACGATAAGAGCAAAACCAGCTCCTAGTCCGTGGCATCCATGCCCTTTTTTATCTGACATGCACATTACCTCCTGATAGTAAAATAGCCTACTTTACATTTTCAGCATATGACGAAACTGAGTTAAAGGTTTGGGCGATAGTCCCTGTTTTATCAGGAATTTTAAAAATTCATATGGAAATTAGTAATGGATAACCTCATGCTAATCCACTATACTTATATAATGATGCAGTTCAATATAGGAATTTTGGTGGGAAACGATGCAATATAATGTGAAAATCGAGGCCTTTGAAGGTCCGTTGGATTTACTTCTGCACTTGATCAATCGCCTGGAGATTGATATTTACGATATACCTGTAGCGAAAATTACTGAACAATATCTCATGTATATCCATGCAATGAAAGAATTCCAGCTGGATGTCGCAAGTGAATATCTGGTCATGGCAGCAACACTTTTGGCCATAAAAAGCAAAATGCTTCTTCCAAAGCATGAGGAAGTACTAGATGATGAATTTGAGTATGAACAAGAGGAAGATCCCCGAAATGAACTTGTGGAAAGGCTGATCGAATACAAAAAATTCAAAGAGGCCGCAAGTGATTTAAAGTCCCTCGAACAAGAGCGCGGTCTTATATATACAAAGCCACCGAGTGATCTGACTGAATATGCGAAGGAAATAAAAACCGAAAATACAGACCTGGATATTTCTTTATACGATATGCTTGGAGCTTTTCAAAAGCTATTAAGAAGAAAGAAATTGCAGAAGCCGATGTCTACGAAAATTGCCCGGCAGGAAATATCTATTGAAAAAAGAATGGATGAAATCATCCTCTTCCTGAAAGCGAGCGGCACGAGGACGAGTTTTAATGACTTGTTCCCGGATTCTGATCGTGAGCACATTGTCGTTACGTTCCTGGCAATCCTTGAGTTGATAAAAAGGAAGGAAATTGATGTGCAGCAGGAACAAAACTTTGCTGAGATATTTATGACTGCAAGAAAGGAGTAAAAAGCTTGGGAAAAGTTAAGTGGAAAGGTATTTTGGAAAGCCTGCTATTTGCTGCGGGAGATGAGGGACTGAGCCTTAAGCAAATAGCGGCAGTGCTAGACGTGGAAGAACAGAAGGCTAATGAGATTGTGGCTGAATTGCAGTTGGATTATGACAAGGATGATAATCGAGGGATTACAATCGTTCAGCTTGCAGGTGTTTTTCAGCTGGCCACGAAAAAAGAGCATGCCATTTATTTAAAAAAACTTGTTGAATCACCAGGTGCCGGCCATCTTTCACAGGCAGCTCTTGAAACACTGGCAATAATAGCTTATAAACAGCCAATCACAAGGTCGGAAATTGAAGAGATACGCGGGGTAAAAACAGAGAGACCATTGCATACACTGACTTCCAGGGCGCTAATTAAAGAGGTTGGCAGGGCGGAAGGAACAGGCAGGGCTATTTTATATGGCACTACAAAGGAATTTCTTGATTATTTCGGCTTGAAAAATATCAAGGAACTTCCGCCGCTTCCTGAAAAGATTGATGATGATGATATCCAGGATGATGCAGATCTTTTCTTTGAAAAATTCCAGGAAACGATGGATATAGATATCTAGCTTTTGTGCACAAAGTTTAGAATTTATGATAAAATTTAAATAATTATTTATTGGAAATGCTTTTCGTTATCGAAGGCATTTTCTTTATACATATCTATTTTAATAGAATGAATGTCCATCAGGAGGAATAACATGCTTATTAAGCAATGTGTTGGGTATGAACTTGAAAAAGAGAAATCGAATACATCTGAGGATTTTTTCAACCGGAGTGAGGTCACCTTTGTTGAAGACGGCAAAGAAAAAACATTGCATGTATTGTATGTCAGGTATTTTGATGAATTGATTGGCAGCATCACACCATTTGAAGCAGAGCCAGTGTTCAAAGCCGGAGCAAGGGAAGTTTATTTAAGAGATCTTGTGGCTATAGCAGCTTTATTGAAAAATCCCGGATATCGCCATCGTAAGAGGGTATATATTAATGTGCAAAGAGAATTCGCGGATATTTTCAGTGGGCTTGATTATAACAAGCTTCCTGAAATTGTTGAGGGCATTGAACAAAAAGGAGCTTTTGAAGTACGCTCGCCTTTAGATTATATTGTCCAGCCAGTTTAATAAAGTTTGATAAAAATCCATTGGGGGTGTTATTTTGGGTAATACAATCGTAAAAACACAAATTGAAGAAGTCAGGGAATTTCTGGCGAAAAGCGTGCACGAGCTGGAAGCATTCCTGAATGAAACAACTCTTACCAGACTTCAGCAGGGACAACAGGCTGATGAAGAATATTATAAATCCATTCTCTCAAGCTTGCGGAAACTTACGGTATATTGCGAAGAAGGTCTCGATGCTTGTAAGGTCATTTTGCAGGCGGAAGCATTTTCAAAGGCTGCTGCAGAAAAAACATTATACAGGATTTATTACCAGTGCATTGAAGAATTCTTCTCTCCGAAAAGTGATGTGTGGTATGAGGATAGCAGGTCTGCATATACAGGAAAGAATGCTATAAAGTTCAGGCAGCCAGTATCTGCAGAATTAAGCGAGCTGCTGCTGGGTCTTGAGGGCAGCTTTCAGCGAATAAGAGAAGAACTGGAGTACTACGAAACAGATTACCGTACAAAGATGCTCCAATCCCGATAATTACTTAAAAGAAGCAGCTTTTACAGCTGTTTCTTTCAGTTTGTAGACAAAAGGGGTTTGGAATGGTCTCATTCCAAACCCCTTCAGGTAAGCACAAGTATCTTTCCGCACCATTTTTCTTATCGAATTTATGTTTATTGGTACTAGCCTTTACGTGAGTGGAATCAATGAATACATGATCTGAGCTGATCAGTTTCATTTCAGCTGCGATCTTAAGGATGCGATAGAAAATCTGTTCGAATAAATCCGTATCCTGAAAACGGCAAATGTAATTCTTACCGAAAGTTGAGAAATGGGGCACCGGATCATGGAAACCTAATCCCAGGAACCAGCGATAGGCCATGTTGGTTTCTGTTTCCTTGATTGTCTGGAGCATGGACCGGGTACCAAAAGTATGTTGAATGAGTAGAAGCTTAATTAACATGACTTCGTCAAGGCTTGGACGACCCACATCCGAATAAAGATCTTCAACCAGATCGTAGATGAAGGAAAAATCAGTGGCAGCTTTCATTTTCGAACCAAATGGTCTTGAGGAACAAGCCGATCGACCGTTACCATCTCTAACTGATCTCTTGCGGTTGATAGTTTAAAATATACATTTGGATCCTACCACACTAAATAAGGAAGTCCTGTTGATTGGAATGGAAGACACGTACACTCCTGCGGGCGCAGCTG
>NZ_JBALSS010000003.1:48361-82866 GCF_036967045.1 Bacillus sp. JJ1609
AATCAACAGCCCCATTTTCCATCCAAACAAAATAAAGAAACTGTAGACAACCACGATTTTCATGGAGTTTGTCTACAGTCAGAAAGAAACAGCTTTTTACAGTTGTTTCTTTTTTTTTGCCAATTGACTTAATGTATAACCCAAAGCTTGTAGTCATATCATGCCTTGTCCTGCATAAACTTGTACAAACTGCCAAAGGAGACGAGGGTCTATCAATGAAAAGGAATTGGATAATCATTTTGTTAATCACCGCCCTAATGCTATACAGCGTTCCTGGTACTGCCCAGGCTTCTATTTCAGTTAGTGCACGCAGTGCTATTTTGATAGAACAGGAATCTGGCAGGGTGTTATTTGAAAAAGACGCACATAAAGTAAGCCGGATTGCCAGCATCACCAAAATCATGACGGCGATATTGGCGATTGAATCAGGAAAAATGAATAACATGGTCGAGGTAAGCGAAAAGGCTGCCCATGCAGAGGGATCATCGATTTATTTAAAGCCTGGTGAAAAAATAAAGCTGGAGGATCTGGTTTACGGGTTGATGCTGAGATCTGGAAATGATGCAGCCGTTGCAATCGCTGAATATGTTGGCGGAAGCCTGGAAGGGTTTGCCTTCCTCATGAACGAAAAAGCTTGTGAAATCGGTATGGAAAACACTAATTTCGCAAACCCACATGGCCTTGATGATCATGATAATCATGTATCTACAGCGTATGATATGGCCTTGCTAACCCGTTACTCAATGAACAATGAGTATTATAAAAAGATTGCTGCAACTAAAGTCCACAGAGCACCCAATCCAACAGAATCATGGGACAGGGTATGGAAAAATAAAAATCGTCTGCTGACTGAATTATATGACCACAGTACCGGAGGAAAAACGGGATATACAAAGCGTGCAAAAAGGACATTGGTTTCAACAGCCGAAAAAGATGGATTTGAATTGATTGCTGTCACTCTCAATGCTCCGGATGATTGGAATGATCATATTCAAATGTTTGAATCTGCGTATGACAATTATGATATCGCGGAAATTCTGGCAAAAGGGAAAATAAAAGGCATAAAAGATCCCTACTATAAGAATATGCTTTATCTGGATCATTCTTTTGACTATCCTCTGACCAGTGAAGAAGAAGAACTTGTAAGGGTAGAGTATAAGTTAAGGAAAGCACCAAAAGGTGGAGTAGAATTGCGTAATGAGAATCTAGCTGGAAAGGCGAATGTTTATCTGAATGAAAAGAAGATTGCCAGCTTGCCAATCTATTACAAAATGGAAAATGAAAAAGAAAATTCTTTTTTTGATCTCTTCAAAAATATCTTTACCTCGATGACGGGAATTGATCATCATGGTTAATTACATTTGGGTGATCATGACGTTAATTGGTCTTGTTTTTGCCATGGTGAACGGTACAATGGCTGAAGTAAATGAAGCGGTTTTTTCCGGTGCTAAGGAAGCAGTAACATTATGTATAGGATTAATCAGTATTCTAGTCTTTTGGCTGGGCATGATGCGTATTGCTGAAGAGTCTGGCTTGCTTTCGAAGCTTTCAAGTTTATTTAAGCCATTTGTTTCAAAATTATTCCCTGAAGTTCCTTCCAATCATCCCGCGATGGGCTACATCCTTTCAAATATGATTGCTAATATGTTCGGTCTTGGAAATGCAGCGACACCATTGGGAATTAAAGCGATGGAGGAACTTAAGGAACTGAATGGCGGGAAAAAAGAGGCTAGTCGTTCGATGATCACCTTTCTCGCAATTAACACTGCGAGCATAACCTTGATCCCGACTACTGTCATTGCAATCAGAATGAACTACAATTCAGAGAATCCAACCGATATAGTTGGCCCGACGCTGGTAGCTACTGCCGTTTCTGCTGTGGCTGCAATTTTTATAGACCGTTATTTTTACTATAGAAGAAGCAAAAGGGGTAAATGAATATGGAAATCGTTTCAGCTATATCGCTATGGTTCATACCTGTCTTGATAGGATTCATCTTAATATATGGAACTTTTAAAAAAGTACCGACATATGAAAGCTTTGTTGAAGGCGGTAAAGAAGGAATCAAAATGGCGGTCTCGATTATACCATTTTTAGTCGGGATGATGGTTGCCATTTCTGTATTCAGAGCATCAGGTGCTCTTGATCTGATGGTTGATATAATCAGGCCTGGACTAGCGAAGATAGGGGTACCGGCTGAAATTGTCCCGCTTGCCATCATCAGGCCTATTTCCGGAACGGCAGCCTTGGGAATAACAAGTGACCTGATTGGAGTGTATGGGCCGGATTCCTATATCGGCAGGCTTGCTGCTACATTGCAAGGAAGCACGGACACCACTTTTTATGTCCTAACAGTCTATTTTGGTGCTGTAGGGATCAAGAAAATGGGTGATGCATTAAAAGTAGGGTTGATGGCAGATGCTGTAGCCATTGCAACAGCTATTATTGTTGTGACCATCATGTTTTCATGAGGATACCTCTCTAGGGGGTATCTTTTTATTTTGGCTGTAAGAAAGGTTATTGTTAATTTTGAAATTATCAGTCAAGTTTAACAGGAGATAATTTATTTTTTAGGGAATTGCTTACTTTGAAAACGGCGCGAGTTATGTCATAATTCATAAGGATGGATTAGATATTAAACTTAGGAATAGTTAATTGATACTATTAGGAGTGACCTTCATGGAAAGACTGCAAAAAGTTATTGCCCACGCTGGCATTGCATCAAGAAGAAAAGCTGAAGAAATGATCCTCGAAGGAAGGGTCAAAGTAAATGGCAGTGTTGTTAAGGAACTTGGACGAAAAGTAACCACTTCCGATAGAATTGAAGTCGATGGAGTGCAAATCGAGGGAGAAGAGCCGGTTTATTTCTTATTCTATAAGCCGCGGGGAGTCATTTCGAGCGTTCAGGATGACAAAGGAAGAAAAGTGGTAACAGACTTCTTTGAAACTATTGAACAAAGGATCTACCCGGTCGGAAGGCTAGATTATGATACTTCTGGTTTACTTTTACTTACTAACGATGGAGAATTTGCGAACATACTTATGCACCCAAGCAATGAAATCGAGAAGGTTTATGTTGCAAAGGTAAAAGGCATCCCTTCAAGAGAAAAGCTGACAAGCCTTGCAAGAGGGATTATGCTAGAGGATGGAAAGACTGCTCCAGCAAAGACCAAGCTAATAAGTGTGGATAAGAAGAAAGATTCCGCAATTGTAGAGATCACCATCCACGAGGGACGCAACAGGCAGGTAAGAAGAATGTTCGAGGCCATCGGCCACCCCGTCCTGAAGTTAAAGAGAGAAAAATATGGTTTCCTGACACTGAATGGCTTGAGAACAGGTGAAATAAGAGAACTTACTCATCATGAAGTAAAACAGCTTCGTGTGCTTGGGATGAAAAAATCATAAAGAGTTTCCAACATAAATGTATTTGAAATGATATAATGGGGAATACGGTGGGAGGTTTGTAAATGAAAAAAAAGCGTCTGCTCACTCGGACCATCATTCTTGCGGTTTTGGCTGGGGCAGTAGCGTATACATTGTACGCCAATATGAACAAAGACAAGAACCAAAAAATTGAAATTGGCAAACAGGCGCCTGATTTTGTCCTTATTGATATGAATGGCAATAAACACAGGCTTTCAGAATATAGAGGGCAAGGAGTTTTCTTGAATTTTTGGGCTACATGGTGCAAACCTTGTGAACGGGAAATGCCTTACATTGAAAACCAGTATCAGCAATTTAAAGACCAGGGAGTCCAGGTTCTGGCTATAGATTCAAGTGAAACAGAGCTGGCAGTAAACAAATTCATTGAACGTAAAGGACTTAATTTTCCAGTGATGATTGACAAGGATGGACAAGTCCAGGCTGCTTACGGGATCAATCCGCTGCCAATCACTTTTCTGATTGACAAGGAAGGCAATGTAGTAAAAAGCCATACAGGGGAATTAACAGAAGAGACAGTCCGAGAATTCATGGAACAGATTAAACCTTAAAGTAAGGGGAACAGGGAGTTTTTACAATGAACGATGTAAAATGTGAATGTGGCCATGTAAACCCACATGGAACCATTCTTTGTGAATCTTGCGGGAGAGTTCTTGAAGAAAAGGAAAAAGAAAAGCAGTTACTTGATATGCGTTATGAAGGAAGCGCACGCCGTTCACAGACTTATAATAAGACGGTTGTCGATAAGATATGGAATTTCTTTTCATCCGTTAAGGTGGGAGTATCGCTGATCATAACCCTCTTGGTCGCTTCTTCACTTGGTACGATTTTTCCACAGGAAATGTATATACCTCCACTAATGCCGGCTGGGGAATATTATGAAGATAAGTATGGCTGGTTAGGAAAACTTTATTATGAATTAGGATTCCATAATCTTTATAGCTCCTGGTGGTACTTGCTCTTGATAGCTGGACTGGGTACATCACTTTTAATTGCCAGTCTGGACAGGGTAGTCCCATTGTACAGGTCGCTTACGAAACAGCGAGTTACAAGGCATGAAAGTTTTCTAAAGCGCCAGAGGATGTTCAGTGTGTCGGATGGCAAATTGTCAGATGATGCTGTGGGCAAGATTAAAGACCATTTAACTCAAAAGAGATATAAAATCCGTGAGGAAAATGGAAACATTCTCGCAGAAAAGAACCGCTTCTCTAGATGGGGTCCATATGTCAACCATCTAGGGCTGATTATCTTTTTGATTGGCGGAATGCTTCGCTTCGTCCCAGGAATGTATGTTGATGAAATCCTTTGGTTGAGGGAAGGGGAAACAAAAGCGATTCCCGGCACAGAAGGACAATATTTTCTAAAGAATAATCAGTTCATCTTTGAAGTCTATGATAAAGATAAAGACGACAAAGTTTTTAAGGATGCAATTAATAAAGTCGGAACAGTAGTGAAGAACTATCAAACGAATGCCACGCTGTACAAAAAAAAGGGTGACACGGTTCCAGGTGAGAAGCCAGAACTTGAAAAAGTCCGTGACCAGTCGATCCAGGTTAACAAGCCACTCAAAATTGATGGGTTTGGTCTGTATCAGGTAGATTATAAGCTTGGTGAAATGAACATGATGGCATTCAAGCTTGAAAATAAAAAAACTGGTAAACAGTTTGGCGACGTCCAAATAGACTTATATGATCCTAAGATGAATTACGATCTAGGAAATGGTTATAAAGTTGAGGTCATGAGCTATTTCCCTGATTTTGAATTCAATGCAGAAGGCGAGCCGGCAACAAAGTCTCGTATACCTAATAATCCAGCTTTTATCTTCAAAATGTTTTCACCTGAAAAACCTAAGGGTGAAATTAGTTTTGTTGCGATCAGAAAGACAATCGAGCCGATGGGCAACAATGAATATAAGATGATTTTCAATGGTGTTGAAACAAAAAATGTTACAGCACTTACAGTGCGAAAAGACCTCACTTTATGGATTATCGGTCTTGGCGGTTTGATATTCATGATCGGAGTTGTCCAGGGAGCATACTGGAACCACCGTCGATTATGGATCAGGAGGGTTAATGGCCAGATTTGGACAGCAGCCCATACAAATAAAAACTGGCACGGTTTAAAAAGGGAACTAGAAACAATATTTGCCGATTCGGGTATCGGTGCCCCTGAAGACCAGCTGGCAGGAGATAAGAAAGAATAAGGAGGGGAAAATAATGGTTCATTTAAGCTCGAACTTCCTGTTTGCAGCATTTATCCTTTATTTAGTCGGCATTTTATTTTTTGGGGGAGCCATCAAGGATAAGAGACATGCTGACAGGAAAGAAGGCCCGAATAGATGGGCAAAAATTGGTATCCTTGTAACAATCGCAGGATTTCTGTCTCAGTTGACATTTTTTATTTTAAGATGGATTGCATCTGGCCATGCACCGGTCAGCAACCTGTTTGAATTCACAACGTTTTTTGGAATGGCTTTGGTAGGGGCATTTATCGGTATTTATTTTATGTACAAAACGCCACTTTTAGGTTTGTTCACTTTGCCTGTAGCGGCATTGATTATTGCATATGGCAGCATGTTCCCAAGGGATGTCACTCCGTTGATTCCTGCGCTGCAAAGTTATTGGCTTCATATCCATGTAACGACGACAGCGATAGGACAAGCAATCCTTGCAATCAGCTTCGCGGCCGGTTTGATTTATCTCGTTAGAAGTGTTGATCAAACAAAGAAGAGTAAAAGCACTTTATGGCTTGAAGTTGTCTTGTTTGGCTTGATCAGCACACTTGGTTTCGTCTTTGTATCCAGCTACTTCGCTGCGACACACTACGAGGCGAACTTTAACTATGTTAATAAAGAAGCTCAGCCTGCAACAGAGAAATATACTGTGCCGGCACTTGTTGGCCCGCATCAATTTGAGCTCACAGACAAAGATCGTTTTGAGCCTTCATTTGAAACACCTGCAATCATAAACGCTAAAAAATTAAATACGGTTATTTGGTCTCTTGCTGCGGGTATAGTATTATATGTGCTATTAAGAGCAATTTTTAGGAAGAGAATCGCTGCAGCCCTGCAGCCATGGACGAAAAATATCAATCTTGACCTTGTTGATGAGATTGGCTACCGCTCAGTCTTGATCGGTTTTCCGGTCTTCACACTTGGAGGTCTGATCTTTGCTATGATTTGGGCCCAAATTGCCTGGACACGTTTCTGGGGATGGGATCCAAAAGAAGTTTGGGCATTGATTACATGGCTTTTCTACGCTGCTTTCCTTCATCTCCGCCTTTCAAAAGGCTGGCATGGGGAGAAATCTGCATGGCTAGCCGTGATCGGATTCATTATTATCATGTTTAATCTGGTAGCTGTTAACTTAGTCATTGCTGGCTTGCATTCTTATGCAGGTTCATAAAATGTGTCAAAATTTTGAATGCCTTCACTGCTTTAAGTGAAGGCATTTTTTAAAAAATCATGGCAAGAAGACGTATGTTTATGTAAAATATTCGCAGGGAGGGATATACCTTATGGAAAAAGACGTTAAGATTTTAGTGGTGGATGATGAAGAAAGAATCAGACGTTTATTGAAGATGTATCTTGAAAGAGAGAATTATATTATAGACGAAGCGGAAGATGGGAACGAAGCATTGGCAAAATCGCTTGCCAATGATTACGATGTCATTCTTCTTGATTTAATGATGCCTGGCAAGGATGGACTTGAGGTTTGCCGTGATTTGAGGGAAAAAAAGTCCACGCCAGTGATCATGCTGACTGCAAAAGGTGAAGAAGTGAACAGGGTGCAGGGGTTTGAGGTTGGTACAGATGATTATATCGTAAAACCATTCAGCCCACGTGAAGTAGTACTTCGTGTAAAAGCAATGCTGCGACGTTCTTCAAGCACAAGTTATCTTCAGACGGAAACAACTGCTAAAGATGTAATTGTTTTCCCTCATTTAACCATTGATAATGATGCTCATAGGGTTTCTGCCGACGGAAAAGAAGTCAGCTTGACCCCAAAAGAATATGAACTCCTTTATTTCCTGGCTAAAGCACCAGATAAGGTTTTTGACAGGGAACAACTATTGAAGGAAGTTTGGCATTATGAATTTTTCGGTGACTTGCGTACAGTTGACACACATGTTAAAAGACTGCGCGAGAAATTAAATAAAGTATCTGAACAGGCTGCGAAAATGATTGTTACTGTCTGGGGGGTTGGCTACAAATTCGAGGTAGTCAATGAATGATGTTTTGGCGCAGTGTAGTAGGTAAGCTTTGGATTACCATCCTTCTGTTAGTTTCTTTTGTATTGTTTATCCTGACAGTCATGCTGCTGGAGTTTTTTGAAAACTATCATATAAATGAAACGCGCAAAGGACTCACCAATACTGCTGAGAAAATTGCCAAGGTTCTCGAAGACCATCCAGGCCAGGAGGAAGAATTAGGACTTGAAATCGCATGGGAAATGGTCGATGACGATTCCCGTGTAACGGTTGTAAGAAATGAAAATACGTACTTTTATTCCCCTGGAACTGATGACGCTGCAGTCCATGTTCCTATTTCATTTTTTATGAAAGAAAAGGTATTGGCCGAGGTTTTCAATAAAGACAAAACAGTTGATATCATTACTTCATTGCCAGAAGTTTCAAGCCAGGTGGATGATACAAAATACTTGATGATCGGTGTCCCGCTCCATCAAAATGTAAAAGGAAATGGAGCCGTTTTCATCTATCAATCACTTGAAGTGATGGGAGAAACAACAAGGCTGACGACAAAATTCATATTGTTGGCAGCGGGAGTAGCCATCGTCCTTACGACAATTTTCGCGTTTTTTCTATCAACTCGGATTACGGCACCACTTCGTAAAATGCGTGAAGCAGCTTTTGAAGTGGCGAGAGGGAAATTCGATACGAAAGTACCAATTCTTACTCATGATGAAATCGGGGAATTAGCTACCGCATTCAATCAAATGGGCAGGCAGCTCAAGTTTAATATGAATGCCCTTAGTCAGGAAAAAGAGCAGCTGACAAGTATACTGAGCAGCATGGCAGATGGTGTAATCACCTTCAACCGAGATGGAACGATCCTGATCACCAATCCTCCGGCAGAAATGTTCCTGCGCTATTGGTATTATGAGCAGGGGCTTGGTTCTGAGAATAATGATGCCGTACCTTCAGAGGTTATGGAGCTATTCCAGCTCGCAGTAAATACGGAAAAAGAGCAGGTAGGGGAAATCTCGGCACAGGGACGTACCTGGGTTATCATCGTCAGCCCGCTATATAATAAACGTTTTATCCGTGGAGCGGTGGCTGTTGTCAGGGATATGACCGAAGAGCGGAAGTTGGACAAACTTAGGGAAGACTTCATCGCAAATGTTTCACATGAACTCAGAACACCGATTTCGATGATGCAGGGTTACAGTGAAGCGATTGTCGATGATATCGCCCAGACTGATGAAGAAAAGAAGGAAATGGCCAAAGTTATATATGATGAATCTCTTAGGATGGGCAGGCTCGTGAATGAGCTGCTGGACTTGGCACGCATGGAGGCAGGACATATTCTCCTATCTGTGGAATCGATTGAAATTGGACCATACGTAAACCGGGTGATCCGAAAGTTCCATGGTCTCGCAAAGGAAAAGGGGATTGATTTATCGGTACAGCTCGATACAGATGAGTCAAACTTCCGCTTCGATCCTGACCGAATTGAACAGGTCTTGACTAACTTGATTGATAATGCCATCAGGCACGTTCCAGATTCAGCTTCTATTCTGATCAGCGGAAGAACCGATGAGCGAGGTTTATACATTGAAGTAAGTGACCAGGGTCCCGGAATTCCTGAAGAAGATTTACCATTCCTGTTTGAGAGATTCTATAAGGCGGATAAATCAAGGACCCGTGGCATATCTGGCACTGGTCTCGGTCTTGCGATTGCCAAGAATATCATCGAGGCTCATCGGGGGAATATCTCGGTAAAAAGCAAACTTGGACATGGAACGACATTTTCCTTTTTTATCCCTCGAATTATTGAATAAATTGGGATTACTTGCCGACTATTCTTGATTCACGGGGAACATTTTTCGTTGAAATATTTCATTGTTTTGGTCCATTCCTGATAGGGATGGGCCTTTTAACATTTTTACCTCAAGGAAGCGTATAGTGAGGAGGAGGCTCTCTGGTCTGCCCCCCCGGAAAACGAAGAGCCTGAGAGAAATCAACAGAAAATTTAAAAGGTCTGGCCCATGATTGATTAAAATATTAGTCCTTTGAAAAATTTTTTTCTCAATGATTGTTGTTTTCAGTTACGAAAAATCCTTTCATTTCCAATCTAAAAATAATATAGTTATTATGAAACTTTCTTTACATACATAACGACTAATCTTATGAATACGGAGGCGAGGCGACCAATGAACTCCGTTTTTGATGAATTATATAATAAATATCATCATGACGTTTTTCAATTTTTATTTTATATGGTAAAAAGCAAGGAGCAGGCTGAAGACCTTGTCCAGGAAGTGTATATCCGTGTCTTGAAGGCTTATGACCGATTTGAAGGCAAAAGCAGTGAAAAAACGTGGTTGTTTTCAATCGCTAAAAACGTAGCAATTGACCATTTTCGCAAGCAAAAGGGCTGGAAACAGCGCTTGCTCGAATCGTTCGATATGTCTGCACGACAAGTAAAGGATGACCAGCCGCTTCCTGAGGAACTTGCGCTTCAAAGCGAAGAAATCCAGATGATGTACAAGTGCCTTGATCAATGTACGTTTGACCAGCGAATGGTCATTATCATGCGGTATATTCATGACTTAACGATTACGGAAACAGCTGAAGCGTTAGCCTGGACGGAAAGCAAGGTTAAAACGACACAGCACCGTGCTTTAAAAACTCTAAAAAAACTGATGGAAGAAATGATCGAAAAGGAAGGGATGACTAGTGAAAAAGTCACAGTTAAGCGATAAGCAGCTAGAAGAAATCCTCGGCCAGATGCCTAAGATAAAAGATCATCGCGACCCTCGTGACATCTACCAAAACATTGCCCATAGAGTCGAGAAAAGAAGGATGCCGGCCTGGGTCATCCCAAGTGCCGCGATGGCAGCTGTGCTTTTCCTTGCATTCATTCTTTCACCTGGGTTGATGGATTGGAACCAATCCGCAGATAATAGTATCGACAGCAAATCATCTTCTGAGTCGAATATGGCGATGGATATGGATGCTGCCACTAAAGATAGTGCCGCGAAAAAGACAGCAGATCAAAATATAAGTATGGACACAACAAATGAGGAAAAGAATACAGAAAATGAGTTTACTGCTAAAGTAGCTGAAAATCCATATGCCGGCCTGAATGCATTGTACAAGGAAGAGCTGGTGGGTCAAGAAAGTGAAGTCATTACCTATGCAATTCCTGATCAAAACGGACAGATTCTTGTTCCGATAACCACGACTATTCCTAAAGAGGATGGCAAACCGTGGATTGACAGCTTCACTGAGACAATGCCTAAGCTCAAGGAAGAAGAGTGGGGATTAATTGAATTTTATCCAGTGGATGCAACCTTCAAATATAATGAAACTTCAAAAACCTTGAATATGGATGTAAAGGCTGATCACCCCTATAGGGATGGAAGTACAGCCAGCACCCTTCTGCTTGATGCCATGTCCCAGAATTTATCTGGGAAGGGAATCGAGAAGCTGACCTTTACGACAGAGCAAAAACCAGGGATGGACTTAGGGAATTATGGCATATTGGATGAGGGCCCCATAACCCCGGCATCAAATGAGATGCGTGCATATATGTTCTACCAGCAAGATGACAATACACAGCCCTTCCTCGTTCCAACAAAAGAGCAATTCGACACAATCATGCTGGCATTTGAACAAATGCGGGGGAATATTGACGAGCTTAAGCTAACGGCTTCATTGCCTAAAGATTTTTCGCCTGCAAAAATAGAACCGGAAGAAGATCATACTGAACTCAAAATCATTTTAGATAATAAGATGGCTTTGGATAATGAGTTTCTGCCAAATCTTGAGGCTATCCTGATGACTGCAAAAGAATTTGGATACCAATCTGTGAAATTTGAAAATGCTGGCACAGAGCAGATCGGTCCATTTATACTGAATGATCCAATACCCGTACCAGTAGCTCCTAATAAAAAAGTTATTGAATAAAAAGAAAGGCTGGCCAGCCTTTCTTTTTTTTTATGGCCATTTTCGTAAAAATTTTTTTCACCACGAAGAAATAGTCGGCTAGTTTTTTAATCGTTCATCGTTAAGGAACCTTTAGAAACTAAAATGACTTCGTTTTTTAAATCGTTCTTTGTTAGTGGGAAATTTAATCTTATCCTTGCTATGGAAGCCTTCATAATGAAGTTGAATTACAAATTTCCAAACACTGCGCTTACGAATTTTCCTTCTTTTGCATAAAAAAGCCTATTATCACCAAATATAACGAATGTGCTTTTTTAGCTGCTGCTTTTCCATCGATGGGAGTTCTATTTTCGTACAGCCTGTCATAGTGATGGAAAGGGAGTACAAATTTAAGGAGGAAGAAAATGCAGGATTACATAAAGCGTTTGCTCATTGCTGGGTTAATGGCACTCTGTGTCAGCTTGCTATTTCTCGGCGGAAAGCACTCTCAAGCAGAAATGCTGGATATCCCGGAATTGACTTCAGATTGGATTTGGCCAGCTGAAGGCGTAGTATCAGACGTTTATGGTACACGTCATGGTCACCATAAAGGAATTGATATTGCTTCAGAATTCAGGACACCTATACATACAGTAGCCGATGGTGTGGTCACGAAGTCCTACTACTCGGGAACATATGGACATGTTGTGTTTATCAAGCATGAGAATAATTTAGAGACGGTTTATGCTCATTTAAATAAAAGGAAGGTTATAGAAGGACAAACTGTAAAACAGGGAGATATTATTGGGGAGATGGGCAATACCGGTGATTCTTCGGGCGTGCATCTCCACTTTGAAATCCATAAAGAAAAGTGGACCTACGAGAAAGAAAATGCTGTCAATCCAGTCATCGCACTTGGGGATGCTACGATCGGACAGCCAGTCACAGCCCTTGAAAAACAGGAGGCATACTCTCTGGAAACAATTGCGAAGCTCCGTATGGCTGATGATATCCAAATAGGCAGCACAGAAAACCAGGAAAACCGGGAAAGCCAGGAAACAGTGAAAGCCCCATCTTCAGAAAATGTGGAAACATTGAAGCATGTAGTCCAAAAAGGGGAATCATTATGGTCGATAGCAATAAAGTACAAGACTTCGGTGGATTCTTTGGCTCAGAAAAATAATATAAAAGATTTTCGAATTGCCGCTGGTGACATTCTTGTAATTGATGCTGCTGAACAAGATCGTTATATCGTGTCGGCTGGAGATACTCTGCATTCGATTGCCGCAAAGACCAAAACATCCGTTGAAGAGCTCAAAGCTTTGAATCACTTAACTACAGACGTAATCCAGCCTCAGCAAATTTTGATCACCAGATAGTTATTTCTTGTCCCCTTTAATTCGTGAAAGTATAATAGGGAAAACGATTCTATAGGGGGATGGAAATGAAATGCTGACGGATTACCATAACCATTTGGAAAGAGGAACATTGACCCTGGATTATTTAAAGCAGTTCACCACTGCTGCCGAAAAACAGGGGATTGGGCATTTCGGGATTTCAGAGCATGCCTATCACTTTTACCAAACGGCAGATATCCTTCGAAACAGCTGGGTGGATGAACGGCGCTTTTATGATATGGATGATTATGTTCAGTTATTTAAAGATGCATGGACAAATAATATTGACGTAAAGATGTCGATAGAGATGGATTATACGCCGAGTAAACATAAGGAAATGGAAAAGTTCATAAAAAGCTATGACTTCGACTATGTTATTGGTTCAATCCATTGGATAGGCGACTTCGGGATCGATCTTGCCGAATACAGGCGGGAATGGGATAAAAGGGACATCAATGAAGTGTATAAATTATACTTTGACCAAGTTGTTACCCTTGCAGAGTCGAATCTATTCGATATTATCGGTCATATTGACCTTGTGAAAATCTTTAAATATATCCCGTCTGATGAAAATTTCCTGCTGGAGCAATATGATAGAGCAACAACAGCTCTGGCGCAATCCAAAACATGTGTAGAAATAAGCACAGCAGGATTAAGGAAGCCAACACAGACTTTATATCCTGATAAAAGACTCCTTCAAATGTGTCATAATAAAAAAATCCCTATAGTGCTATCCTCTGATGCCCATGTGCCAGAACATGTCGGTGCTGATTATGACCAGGCACTGAAGCTAGCTAAAGAAGTTGGATACAATGAGCTCATGACATTTAGCAAAGGTGAACGAAAAGCTCATCCCTTAGGATAGAAAAAAATTAGCTGCAGCAAAACAGGACTTCATATGAAGGCCTGTTCAGTTTGTAGAGAAAAGGGGTTCGGAATGATCTCATTCCGAACCCCTTTTGCAAATCGATGACTAGAGCAGAAAGTGTAAGACTCAAACGGGGCAGGTGAGAGGTAAAATGATCCGATCTAGAGACTCTAGCAAATGATCATGAGTAACCTTCAAAGAATTATTCAACCCGCTTTTATACACATAAATAAGATACATAAATTGGTCCACCAATAAGCCTCTTGATCGCTATAATATCCAAAATTTGGAAAAAGAGGTCACCAATAAGGCCTCTTGGTTACCTGAAACGGGTAAAGCTGGAAAAAGAGGGCGCCAATAACGCCTCTTGGTTACCTGAAAGAGCAAAATTGGAAAAAGAGGGCACTAATAAGGCCTCTTGGTTACCTGGAATGGGTAAAGCTGGAAAAAGAGGGCGCCAATAACGCCCCTTGCTTACCTGAAAGAGAAAAAATTGGAAAAAGAGGGCACTAATAAGGCTTCTTGGTTACTCATAGGTGGAATATTTTATAATTCTTCCGCGGAAAGCGAAGCGCCTGGAAAGGAAATCAACAGTCCCATTACTCCTCCAAACAAAAGAAAAACTGTAGACAAGCTCGTTTTTATCGAGTTTGTCTACAGTCTGAACAGGCTACATAGGATGGCCTTTGTTGTTTTCATTAAGTTATTTTAATATAGGTTTTTATCCAAAAGATTTTTTTGGTTTGTCTGAAATCAACTTATTAAAACAAACAAAGTTTACCAAAGGGCCATTATTAAAGTATGATACTGTTTATTGTAACGATTTCTTTTAATGATTTTAGTTTTTCAATCATATCCTCTTGAAGCGGCTTGTCGAATGAAAGGACCATTATGGCCTCTCCTCCTGCTTCTTTTCTTCCTACCTGCATCGTTGCGATATTGACGTTATGATCCCCCAGAACTTTCCCTACATGCCCGATAACCCCTGGGCGGTCCATATGCTGGATATAAAGAAGGTTGCCTGATGGGTGGAAGTCGATGTTAAATCCATCAAGATTGACGATTCTCGGGCCATAATGTTCAATATATGTCCCTCTTGCTGTAAAAGTTTCCCCGTCACCAAGGGCAGTAACTGTAACTGTATTCGCGTAGCCAAAAGTATCACCGGTGATTTTCTCTCCGATCATGATTCCTCGTTCCTTAGCGATATGGATGGCGTTTACTTCGTTAACAGTGACATCGATGCGATTTTGGAAGAAACCAGACAATAGCGCTTTTGTAAGGAAGGAGGTCTCCAGCTCGGCCGCGGTGCCTGAATATGTAACAGTCAACTCGCTAATCCCTTTATTGTGGCATTCTGAAACAATTTTCCCCATTTCTTTGGCGAGCTGGTGGAAAGGCTGGATTTTTTCGTAAATTTCTTTGGACATAGCCGGCAGGTTAATTGAATTAGCCACTGGTTTGTTTTCCAGAAAGGTCCTGATTTCCTTGGCGACCTGGGTGGCAACATTCAATTGTGCCTCCTTTGTTGATGCGCCTAAATGAGGAGTTACTATGACTGAATCTAGATCAAGCAAAGGGTGATTCCCAGGAGGTTCAACTTCAAAAACATCTAGTGCAGCTCCGGCTACGTGACCTTTTTCAATGAAGTGAGCAAGAGCGATTTCGTCAATAATACCGCCCCTGGCACAATTAAGCAGGTAAACGCCTTTTTTGGTATAACTTAAAGTTTTTTCATTGAGCAGCCCTTTCGTTTCTTTTGTTAATGGAGTATGGACGGAAATGATATCTGCAATTGGCAATAAATCCTCAAAAGTGGATAATTGTACACCCAATACCTCAGCTCTTTCTTTCGTCAGGAATGGATCAAAAACTTTTACAGTCATTCCAAAGACTCTAGCTCTCTTAGCCAATTCAGACCCGATTCTGCCCATTCCGATAATCCCTAATGTTTTTCCGTACAATTCACTTCCGATATACTGATTTCTTTTCCACTCACCATTCTTTACCGTAGAGTGAGCCTGGGGAATATTTCTGAGAAGTGCAGCCATCATTGCAAAAGTATGCTCAGCAGTAGAAATGGTATTCCCATCTGGCGCATTTACAACGACAATCCCTCTTTTGGTGGCCTCTGAAATATCGATGTT
This sequence comes from Bacillus sp. JJ1609, assembly GCF_036967045.1. Taxonomy (NCBI): domain Bacteria; kingdom Bacillati; phylum Bacillota; class Bacilli; order Caryophanales; family Bacillaceae; genus Bacillus; species Bacillus sp. JJ1609. Next base: position 64,324 of record NZ_JBALSS010000003.1, read on the forward strand.
ATCCACACCGACTCCAGCGCGGCCGACAATTTTAAGCGTAGGCATACGGTCAAGCAGTTCGCTGGTAACTTTTGTAGCGCTTCTTACCAGTAGGGCATCAATTTTGGTTAAATTGATATTTTCAGAGTCAATACTGTCCATATAAACCTGAGCGTTCTCCAATTCAAGTAACGGCTGTAGGCCTTCCTCTTTAATTGAATCCGTTGCTAATATCTGAAACATTCTGCACTCACTCCCTAACTAAAGTATGTAATATTCTGATTATTTTACAAAACGAATATTTTTTTGTCAAATGACAAAAATGTTCATGATTTAGTGAAAACGCTCTCATATGAAGAGGATCACGAGGTTAAAAAGTTCGGATATTGCTATTTTTTTAATCACACTTAATTCATCATATTCATTATGATGGAAGAATAGGATGGAGATTGTAGCAGACATAAAATCGTCACATGCAAACAGCTTCACAAATATTCTTTTTTTCAGTATAATAAGTTTGTAAAATTAAATATGGTCTATCTTCGGGGCAGGGTGAAATTCCCGATCGGCGGTAATGAGATCTTTTTTCTCTAAGCCCGCGAGCCTTTAGGGGCAGGATTTGGTGCGATTCCAAAGCCGACAGTATAGTCTGGATGGGAGAAGATGGAGGTTCTGCAGACGATCAAAAAATGCAGGTTTTGATCGTTTATTAAGCATGCCTTTAACACTACTCCCTCAAGAATAAAACTTGGGGGATTTATTTGTTTATGGGTGTGTGAATGCTGAATCTTTCTTCTTTATGTGAGATGGATCTCTATAAGGAGAGAGGATTATGAAAAAATTTAGTGTTAAAGCAATGGTTTCAATTGGGATGTTAAGCAGTATTTCTTATGTACTTATGTTGTTGAACTTTCCGCTGCCGCCGTTTCCCAAGTTTTTAATGGTTGATTTCAGCGATATTCCTGCATTGATTGCGGCGTTGATCTTTGGTCCGGCTGCCGGTATCTTAGTAGAGTTATTAAAGAACATGCTTGATTATTTTATGACTGGAAGTGAAACAGGTGTCCCTGTTGGCCACGTTGCTAATTTTGTCGCAGGCGTGTTGTTCATCCTTCCAACCTATTACCTTTACCAGAGGCTGAAAACAACTAAAGGCATGACATTTGCCCTTGTTGCAGGTACAGTCAGCATGGCAATCTTGATGAGCGTATTGAATTATTTCGTTTTTCTTCCTGCATATACATTATTTTTAAATATGCCGGCAATGTCTGGCCCGGAAACAAAACAACTTATTGTGGCCGGTATTTTGCCTTTCAATATTGTTAAAGGTATTTTAATGTCGATTGTATTCATGCTGATGTTCTCAAGAATGAAAACATGGATTGAAAGACAGCGGTCTTTTAAAAACGCATAATTATCTCAGCAGAGATTAAATAGATAAAAAGCAACGGTCTGCACCGTTGCTTTTTTTTGTCTTTATATGGCCTTTATATCTAGTCCCTGATTCCAGTGCTCAAATTCTTTAAGTACAGCAACATTCTATGAGAAGATGCATGAAGAAAAATTAAGATCGCTAAATGCCGACAAAAAAATTCCCGCCGTAAAGCGGGAATTATGTATTGATTATTCGAATTTAGTAGCATCTCCGTTAAATGGCTCATCTGCTACTTTGATTGAATCTGTTGGGCAGCCTTCGAATGCATCCATCATATCGTCAATTAAAACGTCTGGAATCTCTACGATACCTTCGTTTTCATCAAGTGTTACGAATGCAATGCCTTCATCATCGTAATCATAAATGTCTGGAGCAGCTGCACCGCAAGCTCCGCATGCAATACATGTTTCTTTGTCAACAATCGTGTACTTAGCCATGATCTAATTCCTCCCAAATGTTTAACAATAATAAATCGTCTTCCTAAAAAAGTGAAAACGTATTCCTCATACCTATTGTAAAACTGTATCGCAAACATTTCAATAAAAAAAGTATTGAGAATGCTTATCACATAAGGCGTTGCGAGGTTTTAGGGCTGAAAATAAAACATTTTCTTCTGCATTTTCATGGTAAAATAAATCTATAATATTTTCCTGCAATAGGAAAGGTAAAGAAATTGCATGGTGATGATTCTAATTTCAGCAAGGGTGATTTTATGCAAATTACATACCTAGAGGCAGTCATCCTGTATCTTTTAAAAAAAATTAATGGAGAACGGACAATTTATTCCTTATTCCATCTTTTTCAAGGTAAGAGGTCTTCCCAAACTATTCAAGATGCCCATCTATATCAGCTTTCACCTTTTTTTCATTCTTATCCTTCAATAACAAGAAGCCAGCTTGAGAAGGCAGTGAATTGTCTCATGGAGTACGGTCTGGCTGAGGAAATTGCTGATACAAAAGTTGTTTTAACCCCCAGAGGGATACAAGAATTAGATCTTAAGCTGGCTGAAAGTCCCTTGCCTATTTATTTAAATGGCTGGAAGTACCACCAGGTCACAGAATCGTTTTGGGAAAGGCTGACACTGCTCATTCAAGTAAGTTCTAATTTAGTCCACCGTGAACGGAGTTTTATTCCTGTCCGCAATAAAAAGGAAACTCTTAATTGGGTTAAACATTATATTAGGCAGCAGGGCGAGGACAGATATCAGCTTGCAGAAAGGCTGTATCAAGAATTGACTGCCACTCTGGAAAATCAGAAAAGCCGGCCAGAGTTGATCGTATTAAGGCTGACGGGCTTCAAGAAAATTGGATTGACCGCCGTTCAGGCTGCTGAATTGACTGGATTAGAGCCAGCCCACTATCATTTCGAATTTTTAAACAGTTTGCATGCCATGTTTGACAAAATCATGAGTGATTCCTCTAGATTTCCGCTTTTAAATGGATTGATTAAGCAGCCGGAACAAAAGGTTCCCTTAACCCAATCTACTGAAAAAACGTATAAAATGCTACAAAGAGGTTATTCGATTGAGGAGGTAGCAGCTGTCCGAAACCTTAAAGAAAGTACAGTTGAAGACCATATTGTAGAAATTGTTCTCTCGGTAAAGGAGTTTAAAATTGATTATTATGTTTTGCCAGAGAAACAACAGAGGATTCTAACGGCTGCAAGAAAAATTGGAGCAAAAAGATTAAAGCAAATCAGAGAACAAGTGGTGGATGTTTCTTATTTTGAAATCAGGCTTGTGCTTGCAAAATATGGTGATGTTAAATGGAACTGAAGAACTATTTAAAAAAATATTTCAACTTTGATCATTTCCGTCCTGGGCAGCAAGAAGCAATTGAATCGATCCTTGGAGGAATGAATACGATTGCGATGCTGCCGACGGGTACTGGGAAGTCTCTCTGCTATCAGCTTCCAGGCTACTTGTCTGATGGTCAGGTGCTCATTATCTCTCCCTTGTTGTCACTAATGCAGGATCAGGTGGAACAAATGATGGCGATGGGTGAAAAGCGGGTCATCGCTTTAAATTCTTTTTTGACACCTCAGCAGAAGGGAAAAGCCCTTGAGGGACTAAACCATTACAAATTTATATTTATTTCTCCGGAGATGCTGGGTTTAGACTTAGTGGTTAATCGGATAAAAGATTTGAATATATCCATGTTTGTTGTGGATGAAGCCCATTGTATATCGCAATGGGGTTATGACTTCAGGCCGGATTACCTAAAACTTGGTATCATTCGAAAGCTGATTGGAGAACCGCTGACGCTTGCACTAACTGCTACCGCTACAAAAGAGGTAAGGCAGGATATAGCTGAAAAACTTCTTCTAAGTGATTGGAAGGAAGTTGTATATTCTGTTGATCGTCCGTCGATTTCACTTGCAGTTGAACGTGTCAGTCATTTTCAAGAGAAAATTGAACGGACCATAGAGCTGGTAAAATATTTGAAAGGACCTGGCATCATTTATTTCTCCAGTAAAAAGATGGCTGAGCAAACAGCTGCTTATATAAGAGAACAGGGAATCAGAAAAGTGATGGCTTACCATGGGGGGCTGGATTCTGAAAGCAGGATACTGATTCAGCAGCAGTTCATTCATGGCCAGCTTGAAGTTGTCTGTGCAACGAGTGCTTTCGGTATGGGAATAAACAAAGAGAATGTCAGATATGTGATACATTTCCATATGCCGATGCAAATTGAGTCATATTTGCAAGAAATAGGCCGGGCTGCACGGGATGGATTGGATTCCATCGCCGTGCTGCTATATTCTCCTGGAGATGAGCAGCTTGCTTTTCAGCTGGCTGAGGGGGAACTGCCTGATCATATTCAAATAGAAAGGCTTTTTAGGTTCCTTACTGATCGTAATGTGAGTTATCTAGAAGCAAAACAGTATGAAGAAGAAATCATAGCGTTTTGCGGTTTTACTGAAATTCAATGGAGGATCGGTGAAGATTATCTTTCAAGCCTGGAAGTTATTGATTATGATAAAGATAAAAGCAGCTTTATCAATATTGTAGAAAACCGCTTGTCGGTTAAAAACTTCAAGATTAAGCAAATGCTCGACTGGGTCCATTCGCAGGATTGTAAAAGGGCAGAAATTTTGACGCATTTCAATGAACAGCTCACCACAAAGCCAGCTAATTGCTGTACGATATGTGGGTTAGACATGAACCACTACAAACAAAGTGAAGTCGCAGCTGACGAACCAGTGAGTAATAATTGGAAACAAGAACTGGCTTCTATTCTATTATTAAAACCATTTTCATAAAGAACGAAACACGATTATGAATGTGTTTTTTGTTAGCTATTATTAGAATAAGTGGGCGGATATGATGAAGGAACGATACAAGGAAACAGTAGCGGGACTTACTGAAAAAGAACTGCTTTTTCATTTGGTTGCTACTCAAATAGTACTATTAACGATTTCCGCCATTTTAGGTATGATATTGTTTGATAGTTTAAATGAATTCGAAAATTTATTTATCTGGGATGATTTTAGTATTCTTACTATCGGGTTCGGAGCGGCAGTCTTCGTGGTAACTGTTGATGTTTTGCTTATGAAATATCTCCCTCCATCCTATTATGACGATGGAGGTCTGAACGAACGAATCTTTAAAAATAAAACAATTTTGCAGATAGCACTGATCGCGGCACTGGTAGCGACCAGCGAGGAAATCCTTTTCAGGGGAATCATCCAGACAAACGCCGGATTAATGATAACCAGCATTATATTTGCAGTAGTCCATTACCGCTATTTGTTCAATTGGTTTTTGTTCCTAAATATAATATTGCTGAGTTTTTTAATTGGTTATATTTATATGCAGACTGACAATTTGCTTGTAACGATTGTAATGCACTTTTTCATTGATTTTTTATTAGGGCTTATGATTAAATTCAGGGCTGGAGCAGCAAATGGGGGTACTAACGTTGAATAGAGAAAAACCTATTAGGGACCAGGCAGAGCGCCTGAGAAAAAGGGTTGAACGAAAAGCTGAACATGCTGTTGATAAAAAAGAGAAACTCCCACCCAGGAGCGAATTACACAGGCTAAAGCAAAAGAAAACAAAGGTTAAGGTGAAGTATCCAGTAATAAGGCTAATGGCATTGTTTTTCATTCTCCTGCCAATCACCTTTTTCAGCATCATTTCCTACCTTGATGGTTCAAAAGGGCCGTTGGATCTAACGGAAGAGCGGGCTGGTGTTGAACTGATTGATGTGGAGAGCGGCAGTGGAGGCGATAGCGGAGCTAAGGATTCAGCGGACGATGAAGATTCTCCTGCGATTGAGGAGATCGCAGAACCTGAGGATCTTGATGTTGCGACAGCCGCACCTGCCCCAGAAAGTGGAAATGATAAAAATACACCTGAAAATCCGGTTGTCACGAAGGAGCAAGCTGCTGCTTCCGAAACAACAACGAAACAGCCTGCTGTCGAAGCTCCGCCAGCGCCAACGGTTAATGCAGGAGGCGAGGGGAAAATCATCTATCATACGGTTCAACCAAGTGAAACACTTTTCAGGGTTGCGATGAAATATTATAAATCGCAAGAAGGAATCCCCATTATCAAAAATGCAAATAATATTCAGGGTAATGAAATTAAGACAGGACAAGTTTTGAAAATACCTATTAAAAACTAGCCGGAGCTAAGGTTCTGGCTAGTTTTTCTATTTTTGGATTGGGTGTGTTCAACTCAGGAATAGTAGGATATTGGAAGGAAAACACAAATTTTGTTTTTATAGCTTCCTATCATATCGTAAAGGACAAGCTCATAAATTTAATGTAAGGCTGTGGCCAACGGTAAAGAGGAGGACTTGTCAATGGAACCAGTAATCATGAATCTGGATGACAGAACAGATCATGCAACGAAGAAGATGCTCAATAATCTAATTGATCGGAAAAGGAAGTTTGACAGATACAAATCGAGGCATCTTTTGTCTGTATGGATAACGATTGGACTTATAACCGTCTATTTCTATTATCTTTATGTAACAGTGATGAAGCCATATTCCTACTCATTTGCTGAAATCTTTTCTGAATATGTCCAGAACTCAGCGAATTTATATTTTTTAATTTTGACCGTTGGGACTTATGGATTAATGATTTTATTAAAAGAAAAGCGGGAGAAAGCGGAAAAAGAATATCATGCTCTCCGCTGTGAGATTGTCGATCGCAGTAAAGATTTATGGAAGAAGGAAGAAGAGTGGAAGAATCGCCATGTAGTGTTTGAAATGATGAAAAAGACTTTTGACATAAATCTTTACCATGAAAATAAATAAGAAGCATCCTGAAAGGGATGCTTCATTCAATCTTAGAATATTCTCTTTTTGCCTTGCTCATCCTTTAATATTTCCACTGCCTCACGGAAACGCTGGGAATGGATTATCTCACGCTCGCGCAAGAACCTTAACGCATCATTGAGATCTGGGTCATCGCTCATATTGATAATCCATTGGTAGGTCGCCCTTGCTTTTTCTTCCGCAGCGATATCCTCATACAAATCTGCGATAGGGTCGCCTTTTGCTGCGATATATGCTGTTGTGAACGGTACGCCGGCAGCATTATGGTAGAAAAGTGCACTATCGTGATTTGCGTAATGAGCGTCAAGGCCCGCTTGCTTCATCTGTTCTGGTGTTGCATCCTTTGTCAGCTTATATATCATAGTAGCAATCATTTCTAGATGGGCAAATTCTTCTGTCCCAATATCCGTTAATAATCCAATAACCTTATCAGGAATCGTATATCTCTGGTTTAAGTATCGTAATGCTGCAGCAAGTTCTCCATCGGCTCCGCCATATTGTTCTACTAAGAATTTAGCCAGCATGGGGTTACAGGTGCTGACCTTAACAGGGTACTGCAATTTCTTTTCATAAACCCACATTTTCCTTACCCCCTCCTCGTTTCAATTAGAGCTGCCATGGCCATGGGGCATCGTTCCAATCCCAAGGATACCCTGAGTAGCTGTTCCCGTACTGCATTAAAGGTCCATAGTTGCTTTCGATGACTTTTTTTAGTCGTTTGCGCTCCTTTGCAAATTGATTGAACTGATTGATTGCTCCAAAATCATCAGGATGGGTATCTAAGTAAAGGGTGAGTTCTACCAAGACGAAATCAACTACTTGCAATTGTTCCATTGTGGCATAAAATTCTTGTGGGAGCTGCTTCATAAGAGATCATCCTCCCTTGGAGCTTCGAGCGGAGAATACCAAGTATCATAAAAAACCTTCCAAAGAGTCCCTGTTCTTAGTGCTTGCATTGGTGTAAACTGCGGCAAATTAGGCGGCTGGAAGCCCAGAAATAAATTAGGTGGTGTTGAAAAAGATTTAGCCTTGATAGGCGGACAGGGGTCGAAGGGACTGGCGTATGGGTACCAAACTCTTTTATTTGTAGACAAACAAAGCCCTCCTCTATATAATCTTCAGTTCATTTTATGTATGAAATTTAATTTCATGTTAAATTTCACGGGATATGCAGGGATTTTTATAATTTTGTTGAAATATATAAGTTATAGCAGTACTTTAAACCAGAGGTGAGTTGAATGTTTGTTAAAAGTATTATGATTCCTAAGTACAAATGCATCACTGCTCAGCAAGATGAAACATTGCAAAATGTATTGACAAAGCTAGACGAGAATGAAATTGACGGTCTTCCAGTTTTGGATGGAGATAAATATGCCGGTGTAGTCACAAGGCATGGAATTTATCATGGCTTCTTTAAGGCAGGAGACAAGAAAGAGGAATATCTCAATAATACTGTTGCTAAGGAAATTGTAACTTTGGAGGATCACTTCTTGCATGGAAGTGAAATGTTCGAAACAACCTTAGTAAAACTCAAGGACATCCCATTGCTGGCGGTAGTTGATGAAAATGGTAAATTTCAAGGTGCAGTTACCCGCTCAGACGTTCTTGACCAATTCCAGAGTGCATTTGGAGTGCATAGGGAAGGAGTCAGGATCGCATTTACTTCTGTAGAAACAGAAGGAAGGATTGCAAGGCTGGCTGACATTGCGCACCAATTCCATGAACATATTATCTCATTAGTAACTTTTGATGAAACAGATAAGCTTGTCCGCAGAATCGTCATGAAGATTGAAAAGAAGGACAATATTGATAAATTTATCAAAAAGCTTGAAGACTCTGGTTTCCGCATACTTGATATTCATGAAGTTTGATTCTGTCGCGCAGAAATAATGACAAGGGCCTTTCATACATTGTGTATGGGAGGTTTTTTTATGCAATGGAAAATATTCAGGCTGGTATTAGGATTTATTTGCGGGTATTTGTCCGTCAATTGGCTGCCCCTTGAAATGCCCTATAGTCCTGATGAGTTTCTCAGTGTATTCATTTTACATCCCATAGAATTCCTTGCCGGAACAATTGCGCTCATCATCGGCATGTACGTACAGGGAGGGCTGATCCGAAACGGAATCATCGCTGTTTTTAAAACACTTAAGGGTAAAAATGGGGTGGTTTCTGATATAATTTTAGCTATTGGAAGCATCGGCTGCTTTTTCCTGCTGATTCCTTTAGGGATTTGGCAGACGTGTGTTTTTTTCAGTTTCTGTTTTCTTTATGGTATGATTTCACTTAGCCCATTAAGGACGGAGAAGGGAACTTAGATTACGGAATTGCAGGAGGCACAAATGGTACTGATTTACTTTTTACTGGCATTATTAATTTTAGGCGGCTTCTTGCTGTTATATATGTATCGGCAGGCATTTGGGGACAGGGTATTGAAGCACGAGCTGCGGTTTAAGGAATTCCCCGCTAGTTTTGGCTCTGTTACGATCTTTTTTATCTCGGATATCCACAAGCGTATCATTTCGGATTCAGTCATTGAGGAAGCTAAAGGGAAGGCTGATCTAGTTATCATTGGCGGAGATCTGGCAGAGAAGGGCGTCGATCTTGATCAAGTGGCAATCAATATTGAAAAACTAAAATCCATTGCCCCCGTTTTTTTTGTATGGGGCAATAATGACTATGAATTCAATTCACATGAACTGGATTCGCTGCTCTTTCATTCAGGTGTGAAAATGCTGGATAACACCGCGGTTAAATTTGAATCAAAAACGGGTGATACTTTATTCATTTTAGGAATTGATGATTTGAGTCTTGGCAAAAGCAGACTGGACCTCGCTATGCAGGATGCAGAACCGAATGGTTTTCACATACTTGTCAGTCATAATCCAGCAATAGTTAACCGTTTAGAGCCAGGCCATAATATAAGATTGGTTTTAAGCGGTCATACCCATGGCGGGCAGATAAGGATTTTAGGGTTTGGTCCATATGAATTAGGCGGTATAAAGAAGAAAAATGGCACTACCCTGATTACGAGCAATGGATACGGGACAACGGCTGTTCCATTAAGACTGGGGGCAAGGGCTGAAACACATTTAATCACCCTGCTGCCAAAGGGGAATTAGCAGATTGAGGTTTTACAACCGTTATCCAAGGGGGGTATAATCGTTGAAGTAATGTGGTTACACGGAGGAATGATGATGGGAACCAGCGAGGGAAAATATAATATAAAAGCAGTATCAAATATGCTCGGCATCCAGCCAGGAACTCTGAGGGCATGGGAACGGAGATATCAAATGATCGCCCCCGTCAGGAATGATTCCGGACATCGCTTGTATACTGAGGAGCACCTGAAAACATTAAGATGGCTCATTTCGAAAGTGAATCAAGGTTTTACAATCAGCCAGGCCATTTCATTGATGGAGAATTCCAGCTCCACCATGGATGGTGCCGAACCTCCTAAAAAGGATATATTGGAGGAATTGGGAGACAAGCTGTTGGCGGCACTCTTGAATTTTAACAGTGCTCAGGCACATGAATTGACCAATCAGGCCTTTAGCTTATTTACAATAGACAAAACGGTTATAGATTTGCTTGGCCCTATTTTGATTAAAATCGGGGATTTGTGGGAAGAGGGAAGAATAACGACTGCACATGAGCATTTTGCTTCTTCCTTTTTGCGTTCAAGAATAGAAGGCCTTTCCACTTCATTTCCACATAGCTCTTTTCTTCCTAAAGCAGTAGCTGTATGCGGCCCAGGTGAAAGGCATGAGCTGGGCTTGCTGATCTTTACGATGTACTTGAAGCGTAAAGGCTTTGAGGTGGTGTTTCTTGGCACAAGTGTTGCTGAACATGATCTTGAAGTTGTACTTGATAAAGTCAAACCAAAGTTTTTATTTTTATCCTGTACGCTTGAAGAAAATAGGTCAGCAGTACTGAAACTTGCTGATGAAATTAACGAAAGTTACCCTGACCTCCACATTGGCATTGGAGGCATTGCAATTGATTCCATGCCGTTTCAGCAACGTCAAAAGTATAAAGAAAATATTGTAGGCATGACACGGATGGAATGGGAGAAATGGTTAAAAAAGCGCATTGATCAATTGAAATAACTCACCAACCTGCAATAATTTCATAATCTATAACAAGAGCTTTGTCGATGGCAGGGGGCATGATTATGCGCTTGGAACGATTAACAAACAACAAGATTAAGATTTTTCTTACAGTTGATGACCTTTCAGACAGGGGATTGACTAAGGAAGACATCTGGAAGGACTCACTGAAATGGCATCAGCTTTTTCATGATATGCTTGAAGAAGCAAGCGAGGAATTTGATTTGGAAATCTTAGGGTCGGTTGCGGTAGAAATTTTTTCATTGCATGCCCAAGGTATGGTGATGATTGTTACCATGATCGAGCAGGATGAAGACGAGGAACAGTTCGATGAGGGAATCATTGAAATGCAAGTTACTGTCGATGGAAGCGATGATATTCTATTTCAGTTTGACAATATAGAAGATGTGATTCAGCTTGCCAACAGACTTTTACAGGCAGGGATTCCAGGTGGAAGCCTCCACTTTATGGAGAGTCACTATTATTTGCTTATGAATGGGATTTCAGCGGAAGACGCTATCAAAGCCGTTTCATTAATGGCTGAATATGGAGTGCCTTCTATTTTAAGTATCCATAGATTATTGGAATATGGGAACGAGATTATGGAAGAAAACGCAGTCGAAACTCTTGTCCATTATTTTATAAAATAATGGAGAAGAGCTTCGGCTTTTTTTTTGAATTCGCATACGAGGAAAGTCTTATTATTCAGTCAATTTATACCGACCCAATAATCAACAGGTCTAAAATGTTAGCGTTTACATTTAGTGCTCAAAAAATGCTGAAAAGTGTTTTTTTCTTCTTGCATAAAATAACCAAAGGTGTATACTAATCCATGAAAGCAGACAACATCCGCAAAAGTGATTTAGGAGGTTTATCAATGGTAGCCGCAAACGGTAATGAAAATCCAAATAAAGAAGACAAACATGACGTCTTACGATCTACACAAACTGTTATTCATAAGGCTTTGGAAAAACTCGGATACCCTGAAGAGGTGTATGAGCTTTTAAAGGAGCCGCTCAGGATGATGACAGTGAAAATTCCTGTCAGAATGGATGACGGATCTGTTAAAGTCTTTACTGGCTACCGGGCGCAGCACAATGATGCAGTGGGTCCAACAAAGGGAGGAATACGTTTCCATCCAAACGTATCAGAGAAAGAAGTTAAAGCGCTATCAATCTGGATGAGTTTAAAGTGTGGCATTGTCGACCTTCCTTACGGAGGGGGAAAAGGTGGAATCGTTTGCGATCCGCGTGACATGTCATTCAGGGAATTGGAAAGATTAAGCCGTGGGTACGTTCGTGCAATCAGCCAGATTGTCGGACCAACTAAGGATATTCCGGCACCTGATGTTTTCACTAACTCACAGATCATGGCATGGATGATGGACGAATACAGTCGTATAGATGAATTTAACTCTCCAGGATTCATTACAGGCAAGCCGCTTGTTCTCGGTGGTTCCCATGGACGGGAATCAGCTACAGCAAAAGGGGTAACAATTTGTATACGTGAAGCAGCGAAGAAAAAGGGAATCGAGCTTGAAGGTGCTAGAGTCGTAGTTCAGGGATTCGGAAATGCTGGAAGCTACCTGGCAAAATTCATGCACGATGCAGGCGCAAAAATCATCGGTATTTCTGATGCCTATGGAGCGCTGCATGATCCTGACGGACTTGACGTCGATTACTTACTGGACCGCCGCGACAGCTTTGGTACAGTAACAAAACTATTCAATAATACAATTACAAATAAAGAATTGCTGGAGCTGGATTGTGATATCCTGGTACCAGCTGCGATAGAAAACCAGATTACTGAAGAAAATGCCCACAATATCAGAGCAAGCATCGTTGTTGAAGCAGCAAATGGCCCGACAACTCTAGAGGCAACTAAAATTTTAACTGAACGTGGCATCCTGCTCGTACCAGATGTACTAGCTTCGGCTGGTGGTGTTACAGTGTCTTACTTTGAATGGGTCCAAAACAACCAAGGTTATTATTGGACTGAAGAAGAAGTGGAAGAGAAACTTGAAAAAGTAATGGTAAAATCTTTTGACAGTATTTATGAAACTGCACAGACTCGCAGAGTAGACATGCGGCTTGCTGCATATATGGTTGGTGTCAGAAAAATGGCTGAAGCCAGCCGTTTCAGAGGCTGGATTTAATACTTCGTTTCTTGTACGTTAATTTAATAAAGGGTTCTTCATTGAATCTTATGCAAAAATCTCCTATCATTTAAAGATAGGAGATTTTTTTCTATTCACCATAAATATGTGGTTGCCTATAGATTACTAAGGAGTGAACAGACTTACATGAATAAAGAACAAACAATTATTGTTGGCGGTGGCCCCTGTGGTCTAGCTGCAGCAATCGCCCTCAAGAAAAAAGGGATCAATCCGTTAATTATTGAAAAAGGCAATATCGTTAATGCTATTTATCATTATCCAACTCATCAAACCTTTTTTAGCAGCAGTGAAAAGCTGGCGATAGGTGAAGTGCCTTTCATTACTGAGAATCATAAACCAAAACGCAACCAGGCGCTCGTCTATTACCGGGAAGTCGCGAAAAGGGAAGAATTGAGAATTAATAAATATGAAAAAGTCACCGAAATCACAAAAGACGGAGAATCAAGCTTCATAGTTACCACAGATAAGCAACAATATTCTGCGGTCAATATAGTCATCGCTACCGGCTACTATGACAATCCAAACTTCATGCAAATCCCTGGTGAGGATTTGCAGAAGGTTTCTCATTATTTTAAAGAAGCCCATCCTTTTTTTGATATGGATGTTGCGGTAATTGGCGGGAAAAATTCAAGTGTTGATGCTGCGATTGAATTGGTGAAAGCTGGTGCTAGAGTTACGGTCGTTTACAGGGGATCAGAATATTCTCCAAGCATAAAGCCCTGGGTGCTGCCAGAATTTGAGGCGCTGGTTAAAACCGGAATGATTGACATGGTTTTTAACGCTGCAGTAAAAGAAATAACAGCTGAACTTATTGTGTATGAACATCAAGGGAATACTGTAGAGCAAAAAAATGATTTTGTTTTCGCTATGACTGGATATAGGCCTGACCATGCATTTTTAAAGAAAATGGGTGTGAAAATCGAGGAAGAAACAGGTCGGCCATATTTTAATCCTGATACAATGGAAACGAATGTAGAGGGAATTTTCATAGCTGGGGTAATTGCAGCAGGGAACAATGCGAATGAAATTTTTATTGAGAATGGCCGGTTCCATGGAGGACAAATAGCAGAAGCAATTTCCCAAAGAGTATAAATGACCAAAACAAAAAGGCGGGAAAATCCGCCTTTTTGTTTTGCTGGAACATATAATGTAATGGATATAATACTTGAATGTTATAAAACCCAGCATCAGAAGTCAGATCCAAAGCATAGTTAAAACATAAACATCTCACTGATTTCTTCCATTTTATTCGTTTTTGCAAGAGCGACAAGCAGCTTAATACGTGCTTTTTGTCCATTTAAACCATTTGAAAAAATGACACCAAGTTCCTTAAGGTGCTTACCGCCGCCTTCATATCCATAAATATCCTGAACAATTCCGTTAAAGCTGCGTGAAACGATGACGACAGGTATGTTGTTTCTAATTAAATCCGTAACACCCTCAAGTGCTGCTGGAGGAAGATTCCCTTGACCTAATGCCTCGATCACTGCGCCGTCAACCTCAAGACCAAGAATAGCATTTAGCAGAGATGAGTCCATTCCTGCATGGGCTTTAATCAGCACAACTTTCTTTTCGGCATCGGTTATTGAATAGTTTTCATGTTTAGTAGGCGTATGATGAAAATGCACCCCTCTTTTGGTTACAATTCCTATTGGGCCATACTGAGGGCTCTGGAACGTGGATAGATTGCTCGTATGTGTCTTGGTCACATTCAGCGCGGTATGGATTTCGTCATTCAGGACTACCAGTACACCTTGACCCTTAGCTTCATCGCTTGAAGCTACTTTTATGGATGAAATTAGATTATAAAGTCCATCTGATCCTAATTCATTGCTTGAACGCATTGCGCCGGTAACGACAATGGGAAAACTAGCCTGGATTGTCAGATCTAAAAAGTATGCTGTTTCCTCAAGTGTATCCGTACCATGGGTTATGACTGCTCCCTCAATAGTACCCGTTTGCTCATACTGTTCGATTAATTGCTTTAACTGCATCATTTCTTTTGGTGTTATATGCGGGGAGGGAAGATTGAATGGTTCTTCTATCACGAGATTAGCAAGTTTTGAAAGAAGGCTTGTCCCTTCTTTTAATGGATTGTTTGTGCCCGGCTTGACGGAGCCGCTAGTATCTTCACTCATCGAAATGGTACCGCCAGTATGAATTAATAAAATGTTTTTTTTCAAGACTTCTACCTCCGAATCACCTGTCGAGAAAGAATAATAATCCATTTTCTTTCTTCTAATATCATGATACGATTAAAAAAACAAATTGAAAAGAGGTCAGCGCATGCTGGGAATAGTTACTGCTGGTGTCGCTCCCGGGCTGGCACTGTTAAGCTACTTTTATTTAAAGGATCAATATGATTCTGAACCCCTATCACTTGTATCTAAAACCTTTTTATTTGGAGCACTGCTCGTTTTTCCACTTATGTTCATCCAATATGTTCTTGCTGCTGAAGGTATTTTGCAAGGGGACTTTACAAAAGCATTTGGAACGGTTGGCCTATTGGAAGAATTCTTTAAATGGTTCATCCTTTATTATACCATTTTTCAGCACATCGCCTTTGATGAGCCATACGATGGAATTATTTATGGTGCATCCGTGTCATTAGGCTTTGCTTCAGCGGAAAATATCTTTTACCTAGTTGCGAACGGACTTCAGGATGCAATCGGCAGAGCACTTCTGCCTGTATCCAGCCATGCCTTGTTTGGTGTGATCATGGGATATTATTTAGGCAAGGCAAAGTTCTCCGAGCATTCAATAAAAAAAATGATTGTACTTTCATTACTTGTACCTGTTCTCCTACATGGAATCTATGATTATATTCTGATGACAAGGGAAGACTGGCTGCTGCTTATGGTTCCTTTTATGATATTCTTATGGTGGCTTGGGTTAAGAAAAGTGAAAAAAGCAAGGATCCTGACCTTGCAGCATATCGAAAAGCATTATCCAATATAAAAACTCTTCATTTCATTAAAAATGGAGAGTTTTTTCTTTTTGTGGAATAAAAGTTATCTCTTTACAAAAAATAGGGTTAATCTTTAAAGTTCACATCTTGGGGGTTGCATGCAATGAAGAATTATCGGTCAATCTTGAAATTGATGGCCGCGCTGGCATTGATTTTGGCAGTTGTACGTTTCAGCGGTATTGAGCAAAGGGCTGACGCGTTTACGAGCCAGGTATTACAGCAGGGATCCGCAGGGGACGATGTAATTGAACTCCAGTCACGTCTTAAGCATATTGGTTTTTATAACGGTAAAATTGACGGTGTTTTTGGCTGGGGAACCTATTGGGCATTAAGGAATTTCCAGAATGAATTTGGTTTGCCGATCGACGGGGTTGCAGGGTGGCAGACAAAACTGAAACTGGCAAAAGCAACTCCAAACGCCAAAATAGCCTGGGGCGGAGAATCAAACCAAAGTAAGCCGCAGACACCTGCATCTAAGCCTGCAGCCAGTACGCCTAATGGTTTCTCTCAAAATGATATCCAGCTGATGGCTAATGCAGTTTACGGAGAGTCCAGAGGGGAGCCATATACAGGACAGGTGGCCGTAGCGGCAGTCATTTTGAACCGCCTTGATAGCGCTACTTTTCCAAATACAATTTCAGGAGTGATTTTTGAGCCAAGAGCTTTTACAGCAGTTGCTGATGGCCAGATATGGCTTACTCCTAATGAAACGGCCAGGAAGGCTGTCCTTGATGCCATTAATGGCTGGGATCCTACAGGCAATGCATTATATTATTTCAATCCTGATACGGCAACAAGCGCTTGGATTTGGTCTAGGCCGCAAATTAAAAAGATCGGAAAACATATTTTTTGTAAATAGAGGTGAGTTGATTTGCTAAGAGGAATAGCCATTGCTGTCCTGGTGATAGGTATAGCTGGAACAGCCTATTGGGGTTATCAGGAGCATCGGGAAAAAACAGCGATTCTCATTAATGCGGAAAATAATTACCAAAGAGCCTTTCATGACCTGACCTATCAAATTGACTTGTTGAATGACAAAATCGGCACTACACTGGCAATGAATTCAAGAAGTTCATTATCTCCACAGCTGGCAGAGGTGTGGAAGATCACTTCTCAAGCACACGGTGATGTCGGCCAGTTGCCTTTAACTCTTTTGCCGTTTAATAAAACAGAAGAATTTTTAGCTAATATAGGTAATTTCAGTTATAAAGCGGCGATACGTGACCTGGACAAAGAACCATTGACGGATAAAGAGTATAGCACGCTGAAAACATTGTATAAACAATCTGGAGAAATACAGCAGGACTTAAGACAAGTCCAGCATATGGTCTTGAAGAATAACTTGAGATGGATGGATGTAGAGCTTGCCCTGGCGACGGAAAAGGGAAAGACGGACAATACGATCATTGACGGCTTTAAAACTGTTGAGAAAACAGTCGAAGGTTACTCTGAAACTGATTTTGGCCCTGCACAAATCAATCTGCAAATAAGGGATGAAAACTTTAAAAAATTGCAAGGCAAAAAGATTTCTAAAAACGATGCGATTAAGATTACCAGAAGGTATGCGTCACTTGGTAATGCAGGCAAAGTAAAGGTAGAAGAGAATGGCAAAGGTTCAGATTACGGATTCTACAGTGTCTCCATACTGGATCCGAAGACGAACTTAGAGGCGAGCATGGATATTGCTAAAAAGGGCGGCTATCCTATTTGGTTCCTGCTGGACAGAGATGTAAAAAAACAAGTGATAAGCCTGAATGAGGCTTCAAATAAGGCAATCACGTTTTTGAAGGACAACAAATTTACGAATCTGGATCTTTTCGAGAGTGCGCAATATGATAATATCGGTGTCTTTACATTTGTTGGCAACCAGGATCGAGTCAGGATCTACCCTGATGCTATTAAAATGAAAGTAGCCCTTGATAATGGTGAAATAATTGGTTTTTCAGCTGAGGACTACCTGAAATCCCATAAAACAAGGAAAATACCTGAGGCAGGAATTTCACTAGAAGAAGCAAAGAAGAAAATCAACCCGAATTTGAAAATTATGGACCAGACAAAGGCAGTTATATTAAATGACCTGAACGCTGAGGTATTGTGCTATGAATTCCTTGGAGTTCTAGGTGAGGACACCTACCGGATTTATATCAATGCCGAAGATGGTACCGAAGAAAAAGTGGAAAAACTGCATAATGCTGAACCGATTTATGAGGATATAGTCTAAGGAAAAGCCATCGCTTTTCCTTTTTTTCTTTGCTTTTTTAAAATTATTTTTATTTCTGTTCCAGGTGCAAGCTTTCCGCAGGACTCCTTGACTCGCTTTTCTCGCAGGAAATGAAGTATCCCGGATTTAACTGTGCACGAATGAAATGAAAATACAATTTAGAGGAGTCTTGAGCCGTTTGCTCCAAGCAACATAGTGACACTGCAATCATGAGATTCAACCACGCTATTTATTTTAAAAGGGAAATTAATCCTATAAAGGACTATTGCACCAATTAATCCTCCCATGTCATAATGATTACATAATATTTATTGGAATTTGGCTATACGATTATTTAATTTATTGGCACTGTTAAACAAGGCTGTTG
>NZ_JBALSS010000003.1:82956-84203 GCF_036967045.1 Bacillus sp. JJ1609
GCGGGGTCTCACCTGACCAGCTGCGCCCGCAGGAGTCTGCGCGCCTTCCACTACAATCAACAGGTTTTAAAAAACAATATTGGGCTTTAACAGAGCCGATTTATTAAAAGGGATTTTTAGAAAAGGTCGGAATCAAATTGTTAGATGTAGTCTTAATATTGCTATGAAACAGTTTTGCAGACTTAGGGAAAAATATGTGGGGAAGTGGCTAGCTATGATTAAAATCGGCGATATTATAATCCTTGAGCATAAATACTCAGAAAATTTAGAGCAGTACAAATGTAAATTGGTAGAACACAAAGGCAGTGACCTATACATAGATTATCCTGTCAACATGAACACGAACAGGACCGTTTTTCTTTTAGAAGGAACGCCATTAAAAGCAAATTTTGTGACAGAATCGGGTTCTCACTACTTTTTTGATACCGAGGTCAAAGGTAGGGTTAAGCAGAACATTCCTATGGTTGTGCTATCTTATCCTGGAAAAGACCATCTCATCAAAATCCAGCGCAGGCAATATGTACGCGTTGAGACGTCAGTAGATGTTGCAGTGCATTCCATGAAAGGTGAATTCCCTCCATTTACGACAGTTACTGATGATATCAGTGCAGGAGGTGCTGCATTGCTCATTGGCAAAAATAGCAGTTTGAAGCCGGGCATGATGATAGAAAGCTGGTTTGCCCTTCCCATGCAAAATGGTGAATATGAACACAGGAAATTCCGGGGGAAGATAGTTCGTATCATTGAAGGGCAGGGACACATGAATAAAGCATCTGTCCAATTTGTCGAGGCTACTGGAACGGACAGGCAGATGCTTTTACGATTTTGTTTTGAAAGGCAGCTTGCTATGAAAAAGAAAGGACTTACAGTCTAAATACGAATAATTATTAGCTTTTGTTCCGATACTAAAAGAAAATAGGCTGCAGGAGCAAAAGATATGAAATCATTTGAAAGAATATTAATTAAGATTGCTATTATTCAATTTGTCTTTTTAATTATTGCCCAATTGTTTTTTCATGAATTCAATGCATTCCCAGAGCTTAAACAAATTACCCAATATGAAGGCGTAACTGACGATAATCATTCAGAAGTCTTGAATTCAATACGAAGCAAAGAATAAGCAGGTCATATGCCTGCTTCAGACTGTAGACAAACTCGATAAAAGCGAGCTTGTCTACAGTTTTTTATTGGTTTGGAAAGTAAAACATGTCTGTTGATTTCCGTTCCAGGCGCTTCGCTTTCCGCGG
>NZ_JBALSS010000003.1:84317-98245 GCF_036967045.1 Bacillus sp. JJ1609
AGGAGTCTACGCGCCTTCCACTCCAATCAACAGGGTTTCAATAACTCCTCGATGGACTGTATATTTGTCGACAAACTGTAAGCAGGTCATATGCCTGCTTTTTTTATGTTGATTTGATTTATGGTCATTGTTGTATTTATTGATGTCTGGAGCTGGAATTAAAGCACATCTTATGTAAGAAGTAATCGGCATTGCTATCTTCCGATTTAAACGATATTTTAGAGTAGATGTTGCATGAACACCGGATGCTTAATTGTTTCTATCAATTTACATAATTTTAATTAGATTGTTCACTAAAAAATGAAATGATTAAAGAGGAATAAATAAATTTTGTGTTAAAATAAGAGAGAAAATATATTGCAACAACATTGATTGTACCAGGAGGAAATATGAGTAAACGAATTTCTATTGCTATCGACGGTCCTGCAGCAGCGGGGAAAAGTACGGTTGCGAAAATTGTAGCCGAAAAACTTGCATATGTATACATTGACACAGGGGCTATGTACCGTGCACTTACATACAAGGCTTTAAGAGAAGGCGTCAGCTTAAATGATGAAACAGACTTAATCAGTCTTTTGAATGATACTACTATTGAACTTTTCCCAGGAGAAGCGGGGCAAAAAGTTGTGCTTGATGGAATCGAGGTCACTCAGGAAATCAGAACTGCTGAGGTGACAAATCAAGTATCGTATGCTTCAATCCATGAGCAAGTAAGGAAAGAAATGGTGAAGCGGCAGCAAATCTTTGCGAAAGACGGCGGAGTAGTAATGGATGGCAGGGACATTGGGACTCACGTACTTCCCAATGCGGAGGTGAAAATTTTCCTTCTTGCCAGTGTGGAGGAAAGAGCACAAAGAAGGCATGCTGAGAATACCCAGAAGGGATTTCACTCAGATTTAGAACAATTGAAAGCGGAGATTTCCGCAAGGGATAAAATTGATTCAGAGCGCGAGGTTGCACCACTTAAAAAGGCAGATGATGCCGTTGTAATCGATACTACATCCTTGTCAATCGCAGATGTGGTCGAAAAAATAATGGAATTGGCGCTTGAAAGGATCGGGTGACATTGACGTTTTATTCATTTGCTAGATCAGTTGTAAATACCGTAATGAAACCAATTTACCGTATTGAGGTTATAGGAAAGGAGAACATTCCTTCGGAAGGAGGAGTTCTTCTTTGTGCTAATCATATTTCCAACCTTGATCCGCTTGTTGTAGGAACTACCACCAAACGACCTGTACATTTCATGGCAAAGGATGAGCTTTTCTCAGTGCCTGTACTTGGGAAAATTGTAAGCAACGTTAATGCGTTTCCTGTTAAGAGAGGGATGAGCGATAGGGAAGCATTAAGAAAAGGACTTGGAATTTTAAAAGAAGGAAAGGTTTTAGGATTGTTTCCAGAGGGAACAAGAAGCAAGACAGGTGAAATGGGTAAGGGACTTGCAGGAGCGGGTTTCTTTGCTCTAAGGTCAGATGCCTATGTTGTTCCTTGTGCGATCATCGGCCCTTATAAAGCATTTAATAAATTGAGAGTAGTGTACGGAAAGCCAATTGATATGGATTCTGTCAGGGCTAACAAGCTGAATGCTGAAGAGGCAACCGACTTGATTATGAGTGAAATCCAAAAGCTGATAACCCCATATAAGTAATGTTTCTTGCTTGACAAAAATGCCTGTTTGTAAGAAGTTATTAAGAAGAGATATTTTTAGAATTTTCACTTAGTAGTTTAATTATGTTGTTTTTCAATGTGGTGAAGCCACCACAAAAGCATATAATTTTGCAGCAGTCATGGATTAAGGAGGAGTACATATGTCAGAAGATATGAATCAAATCGAGGTTAAAAATTTTGAAAATGGTGACCGTGTCAAAGGCCAGGTAACCAAAGTAGAAGAAAAGCAAGTCCTTGTCGACATTGAGGGCAGCAAACTTGATGGAATCATTCCTATCAGTGAGCTATCCAGTCTTCATGTGGAAAAGGCTGAAGATGCAGTATCAGTTGGCGATGTATTGGAGTTAGAAGTCCAGAAGGTTGAAGAAGAAGCATTAATTCTTTCAAAGAGAAAAGTAGATGCAGAAAAAGCATGGGATCAGCTCAAAGGGAAATTTGAAAGCGGCGAGGTTTTCGAAGCAGAGGTTAAGGATGTAGTGAAAGGCGGTCTGGTTGTTGACTTAGGCGTCCGCGGCTTTGTGCCTGCATCACTAGTTGAATCACACTTTGTAGAGGACTTCTCGGATTATAAGGGCAAAACGCTCAGCTTTAAAATTGTTGAGCTTGAGCAGGAGAAAAATCGCCTGATTCTTTCTCACCGCGCTGTCGTGGAACAAGAACAAGGAAAGAAAAAACAGGACCTGCTTTCTGCAATCCAGGCAGGACAGGTAATCGAAGGAACTGTCCAGAGAATCACAGATTTTGGCGCATTTGTTGATATTGGCGGAGTTGATGGGCTTGTTCATATTTCACAGCTTTCCCACGAGCATGTTGAAAAGCCGTCTGACGTAGTTGAGGAAGGCCAAAAGGTTCAAGTTAAGGTTTTAAGCGTTGACCGGGACAATGAGCGTATTTCATTATCTATTAAAGAAACACTGCCTGGACCATGGGCTGACATCGAGGAAAAAGCTCCAAAAGGAAGCACTCATGAAGGTACTGTCAAACGTCTCGTATCTTATGGCGCGTTTGTAGAAGTATTTCCGGGAGTGGAAGGTCTCGTCCACATTTCACAAATTTCACATAAACATATCGGCACTCCGCATGAAGTCCTGAAAGAAGGACAGAATGTTAAGGTGAAGGTACTTGAAGCGAATAAGGCTGATCAAAGATTGTCACTTAGCATGAAGGAGTTTGAAGAGAGAGAAAGCAATGAAGCTTTTGACTACGAACTTCCAGAAGAATCAAAAGGCTTCAGTCTAGGTGATATGATTGGAGACAAGCTAAAGAATCTAAAATAGTAATGGTGATAAATAGTGTCAAGATCAAAGAGGAAATGGGACCATATTCAATATGCACTTGAAACAGGCCAAAAACGGCTTACTGGTTTTGACGATATCAAGTTTGTTCACCAAAGCTTGCCGGATACCAATCTAGCATTAATAAATTTGCAGACTCAAATTGGCGAACTTTCATTAAGTTCGCCAATTTTTATCAATGCAATGACAGGCGGCGGCGGAGAAAGAACATATCGAATTAACCGTGACCTTGCAATTGCTGCAAAGGAGACTGGTTCAGCTATTGCAGTAGGATCACAAATGGCTGCCTTGAAAGATCCTGCAGAACGCAGGACTTATGAGGTTGTAAGGGAAATGCATCCAGATGGGGTTATTCTAGCTAATTTGGGCAGTGAAGCAACGGTAGAACAGGCGTTGGCAGCAGTTGATATGATTGCAGCAAATGGGATCCAAATCCATCTGAATGTCGTTCAGGAATTGACCATGCCTGAGGGTGACAGGAATTTTCAAGGGGCTTTGCAGCGGATCATCGAAATCCAGCAAAGGGTGGGAATACCTGTTATCGTAAAGGAGGTTGGATTTGGCATCAGTGCTGAAACGGCAACTGAGCTTACTTCTTCAGGAATACGGTATATCGATATTGGCGGATTTGGAGGAACCAATTTCGCAGCCATTGAAAACAAACGTAGAAATCGTGTACTGTCTTTTTTTGATAACTGGGGCATTCCTACTGCAGCTTCACTCGTGGAGTGCAGGGCTGCGTCACCGGAAATCTCTTTGATTGCCTCAGGTGGAATACAAAACTGCGCAGAAATTGTTAAGGCTCTTTCGCTGGGTGCAGATGCCGCAGCATTAGCAGGCTTTTTGCTTAAGATTCTTCTTGAGCATGGGGTTGAAAGTGTAGTAAATGAAATTGAGTTAATAAAAAAAGAAATGTCAGTCATTATGGCTGCTCTCGGAGCGAACAGTATTGAAGAGCTTAGGAGAGTTCCTCTTGTGATTTCCGGCGATACCCATCATTGGCTTGAGCAAAGAGGAATAGATACGAAGGCGTTTAGCCGGAGGTAACGGAAGACCCCTGCAAAATTTGCAGGGGTCTTCTGTCTGTTTTAATGATGATTAGCTATACTTGCCATCATTGAGGGTACGTGCCTCTTCCGGACTTTGCATTTTAGTTGCTCCTGGATAATGCAATGCCTGGTCACGGTCTGATTCTACTCGGCGGCTTTTCTTTAACTTCTTTTCCTGTCTGTCTCTTCCCATATCTGCACCTCCTGTTCATGGATTTTAAGAAAAGTTATTTGTTATATGCCTTCTTTGAGTTTGAGATCAGCCTCAAGGGTTGTTTTCAACCCTTGCAGACTTTATCTACACAAACCACTTCGGGGGGTGCAGCACGTGTTATAAAGCTCGAAGGCAGCAATTAGCTCCAGAATATCCATCCATGATGCTTATAGCCGTATGGCCTCACTGATGAACTTTTCCCCTTTTCTTAACATGGAACAGTGCAAAAAGTTTATGCAAAGAAGATTAAATTACATAAGTAATTGCCATAATGGAAATGATAGGAGGGGAATAATGGAGGGTCTATATTTTTATTGGCTGGCGTGGATGGCATGGATTTGGGCTACCTTTTTTATGGATAAGAAAAATCCCGCAAGGATGAAAATTGCTGTCTGGCTTTTGGCTGCCATTGTAGCTGCGCCATATAAGATTCATTTGTTTATTTTTGATTTACATCTCTCGGCATTTTCAATTGCCATGTTCTTATTTATAGAGACAAGGAAAAAAAAGACAGGCTCATTTCTTTATTTGTACCTTTCTTCATTCATTATCATGCTGGCATATACAAGCTTTTTGCTTTTTGAATTGTATGATCCTGTTTGGGTTCTTTTTGACCGAAAAATCATGATTGCAGCAATTGGCTTTTATCTTGCGCTCTTACTACAGAAGAACAAATACAATCGGGGTTTGGCATTGATTTCGGGATTTTTGCAAGGTGAAATCCTGTACTCAATGATCCTTTGGCAATTTAACTTTCCTTATTCAATATCATCTCTAGCCTTTTTGGATATTCTGATCATTTCTTTAGCTATGCTGATAACTTGGTCAGCTATTGAAACGGCTATAGCCATAATGTCTAGGAGTACGCTTAATCAAGCGGAACGGAAGGAACAAAAACTACATGAATGAATACACATTGCCCATCGTTTTCGGGATTGCGACGGGAACACTTGCGAGGCTTTTTATGCTTCGGACGGATTATCGCCAATACCCAACGTATTTGCACGGAAAGATCATCCATGTTGCACTTGGTTTTATTGCTGCAGGGCTTGGTACTGTTGCTGGCCCTGCCATTATGGAAGAAGAATTTACGGCAATCACCTTTTTGACACTCGCAGCTTCACAATTCAGGGAAGTGAGGAATATGGAGAGGAATACCCTGACGGAACTCGACAGTTATGAGCTTGTTTCTAGAGGCAAGACATATATTGAAGGAATTGCGATAGCCTTTGAAAGCCGAAATTATCTTGTTATATTTACCTCCCTTGTCAGCACGCTTGCTTACCTTTTGATCAATATTTGGGCAGGGATAATCGGAGCGATTGTTGCACTTTTTATTTCCAAGCTGCTAATGTCTGGTGGAAAGCTGAAAAATATTGTAGAGATTGAATATGTTGAACCGAGATTTGAAGGTGCTGGACTTTACGTGGATAATATTTACATTATGAACATAGGTCTGCCTGAACGCCAAAAAGAAGTTCTTAGTTACGGAATGGGATTTATTCTAAAACCCAAAAATATGAATGCTCGCTCCACGATCGCAAATCTGGGCCAGAGACAAGCGGTGCTTCATGATTTATCTACTGCACTTGGAGTGTACCGCGATTCAGGGACACCTGCTCTTGTGCCGCTGGCAAAGAGAGATCTAGATGATGGGAGAGTTGGCGTATTCGTTCTGCCTCAAGAACGGAATATCGAACGGGCAATAAGTATCATTGGTGATGTCCCTACGCTAGAAAATGCAATCAGGATGCCTTCTGAGAAGAAAAGTACTGCTGGAGGTGCTGGGAATTGATGCTTGAGAAGTTTGTACTTGCGGTCATCACTACCAATCCAAAGAAAGCACCATCCGGAACTGCCGTGTTCCATTGTGATACGAAAGAAGAGATGGAAACTGTCGCAGCGAACCTGGAAGCCATTCTTGATGGGATTGCCCACGCGCTCACTGAGGAGCTTTTTATCATTGTGAAACATTGACAGGAAATGTTTTCATTGCCTGTATACGGCATCTTTTGATAAACTGATAAAGCCAGACCCTTCTGTATACTGAGAAGGGTTTATTTTATAAGGCTATTTCTTTTAGCTGATTGTGTGTACCAGCCAGCGACCAAGAATGAACCTTTACTAATGATGAAAACCTGAGAAGTTTGAAATTGTTATGGCCAGGTCGGCGACCTGCATTAATAGAATTTGAAAGGGTGATATTCATGACGAAACCAGTGATAGCTATCGTTGGGCGTCCGAATGTCGGCAAGTCTACGATTTTTAACCGAATCGTTGGTGAACGTATTTCGATCGTTGAAGATATTCCTGGAGTAACAAGGGATCGTATATACAGTTCAGCTGAATGGCTGACACATGATTTTAACATTATTGATACCGGTGGAATTGATTTAGGAGACGAGCCTTTCCTAGATCAAATCCGCCAGCAGGCTGAAATTGCAATTGATGAGGCAGATGTAATCATCTTCCTTGTGAATGGGAGAGAAGGGGTCACGTCTGCTGATGAAGAAGTAGCCAAAATCCTTTATCGATCAAACAAGCCTGTAGTGCTTGCTGTTAATAAAATTGACAATCCTGAGATGAGAGATATGATTTACGACTTTTACGCTCTAGGTTTTGGTGAACCATTTCCTATCTCAGGCTCACATGGCCTTGGACTAGGTGATTTGCTTGATGAGGCGGCAAAACATTTCCCTGATCCAAAGGACGATGACTACGATAAAGATGCAATTAAATTCTCTTTGATTGGGCGTCCAAATGTAGGAAAGTCATCACTTGTAAATGCCATCCTCGGTGAGGAACGCGTCATTGTCAGTGATATTGCAGGAACGACAAGGGATGCGATTGACTCGCAGGTTACTTATAATGGGCAAAAATATCTCATTATTGATACCGCGGGTATGAGAAAAAAGGGAAAAGTTTATGAAACAACTGAAAAGTACAGTGTTCTAAGGGCATTAAGGGCAATTGAGCGATCAGATGTTGTTCTTATTGTCATCAATGCAGAAGAAGGCATCATAGAGCAAGATAAGCATATCGCCGGCTATGCGGAAGAAGCTGGACGGGCTGTTATCATTGTCGTCAATAAATGGGATGCAATTGAAAAAGATGAAAAAACAATGAAGGAATTTGAGGAAAAGATTCGCGCTCATTTCCAATTCTTAAGCTATGCACCGATTGTTTTCTTATCGGCTAAAACGAAGAAGCGTATCCATACATTGATGCCGATGATCGATTTGGCAAGTGAAAACCATGCGATGAGGGTACAAACTAACATCCTGAATGAAGTAATCATGGATGCTGTTGCAATGAATCCAACGCCGTCAGATAAAGGGAAAAGGCTTAAGATTTATTACGCGACTCAAGTATCAACCAAGCCGCCGACATTTGTTGTATTTGTCAATGAGCCTGAGTTATTGCATTTTTCTTATGAGCGCTTTCTTGAAAACAGGATTCGGGATGCCTTTGATTTCACAGGTACTCCGATTAAGATTTTTGCCAGAGAAAGAAAATAATAAAAAGGTTGTGGTTTAAATGGAACGGAAGAGAGAGAAAATAGCTGTCCTTGGTGCCGGAAGCTGGGGAACAGCATTGGCAATGGTCCTCGCTGACAATGGACATGAGGTTCGACTGTGGGGCCAGAATCCTGCCCAAATAGACGAAATCAATCAGCAGCATACCAATAAGAAGTATCTTCCCGAAATTACTCTGCCTGCAACCATCATTGGATATTCTTCGCTTCAAGAGGCGTTAGCTGGGGTAAAAACCGTAATCATGGCGGTTCCAACAAAGGCGATTCGTGAAGTAATCAGGAAAATGACAGATGTCCATGCGAATTCTTTACTTATTGTCCATGTAAGCAAAGGAATAGAACCAGATTCCTTGCTGCGGATTTCCGAAATGATTGAAGAGGAAATGCCAGCTGAGTTGCTTGATAGTGTTGTGGTGCTTTCCGGCCCGAGCCATGCTGAAGAAGTCAGCCTGCGCCACCCAACAACGGTAACAGTGTCTTCAAAGGCTATGGAATCAGCTGAAAAAATCCAGGATTTATTTATCAACAATAACTTCAGAGTTTACACCAACCCTGATTTAATTGGTGTCGAAATCGGTGGGGCACTGAAAAACATCATTGCTTTAGCAGCTGGTATCTCAGATGGATTGGGTTATGGTGATAACGCGAAGGCTGCCTTGATCACTAGGGGTCTTGCGGAAATAGCACGCCTGGGTGTGAAAATGGGTGCGAGTCCTTTGACTTTTTCAGGTTTAACCGGAATTGGGGATTTGATTGTGACGTGTACAAGCGTCCACTCACGCAACTGGCGGGCTGGTAACCTGCTCGGCAGGGGGCAAAACCTCGATGAGGTCCTTGAGAACATGGGGATGGTTGTAGAGGGTGTACGAACAACCAAGGCTGCATACCAGCTCGCTGGAAAGTATGACGTGAATATGCCTATAACAAATGCTCTTTATAACATCCTGTTCAATAATGTTTACCCAAAGGACGCGGTAGACGATTTAATGTCCCGGCAGAAAACACATGAAATGGAAGATTTAGCTGACATTCTTGGCGGGAAAAACTGATCAGAAAAATTTTCCTGAGAATAATATTGTTAAAATAGGCATTCGAGGATGCGATTTCCTTTTTGCTTGCATAAAATGCATCGAAGCAAACTGGTGGTTTGAACTGGGTGATAGGGTATTTAGTCAATATAGGCTGAGGTAAAGTTGTCCGCCCCTTCTTTACCTCAGCTTTTTTATGTTAAAGATCACAGTTGCATATTAAAGTCCCATTGATTGAAGCGACTGGAACGGAATCGAAGTTTTAAGTTATAAGTTATAAGTTGATTGCTTTACATAATGTATTTTAGGAATATTAATTTGATCTCCGCTTATGTTATAATACTTCTCGGAAAAGGGAGGGGTTTATTTTGTCACCGGCATTATTAAAGATGTACGTATCTTTTATTGGCATGGGCTGTATGATCGCCTCGTTGCTTGCAATTTATTTGAGCAGATTTAAGCTAAAAGGTTTCTTTAAGGTTATTACGGCGGTCATTGCCTATATTTTAATGATCACTGCTGGACTGATTATCTTTTTTGTTGTGTTCAGCGGCCCGACGAGCGAATAAAATACATAGGATTAAAGGGTTGGTATTAATGAATAAATTCCGTTTCTTTCTGCCATTCATCCTTGTTTTGATCACATTGACAGGCTGCATGTATCCGGAAGAAAAACTTGTTCAGAATCAAGTTCCTTATAAAGATCAACTGGACAGTGTACAGTCAGCTGTGGAACAATTTCAGGAAGCGAATGGCGGTATTTTGCCAATTAAAACAAGGGATGCTGAGACACCAATCTATCAAAAGTATCCTATAGATTTTAAAAAAATAGCACCTAAATATTTATCTGAACCGCCAGGAAACGCATATGAAAACGGCGGTATATTCCAATATGTCCTCGTTGATGTTGAGGAAAACCCTACCGTTAAATTGCTGGATTTACGAATCGCAGAAACCATCCGTGAAATCAAAATGAGAATTGAAGCGAATGGTTATCCGCCTTTCAAGGATCAAATAGCGGATAATATCTATACACTGGATTTTAAAAAGATCGGCTATAAACAAGAACCTGTTGCAACCAGCCCTTTCACTAACCAGAACCTTCATTTCATCATATCGACTGATGGAGAGATCTTCGTTGATTACAGGAGCGATCTTTACCAGGCGATTAAATCAACAAAGCTGGATTTGAATGAGGGCGAAGATATCCGCCATATCCTAGTAAATGAATCGATGTTTGTACCTGCATATTCTCTTCCATACACTATTGATAAGAGCACGAGCGAACCAATCTTTTTAGAGAAATAGTCATAACCCTTCTTCTGCAAAATATATTGTAGAAGAAGGGTTTTTTTTTGTCTTAAAAAAGAAATCAACTGTTCTCATAAAAGGACACTTAGAAGTCTTTTGTTTGTGAATAAAAAATAAGGAGGTAAAAAAATAAATAATTGTCATATCGATATAGGACAACATCATAAATATATACTGTCCCAGATTACTAATTTGGATGATATTATTCCCACTAACTCTATGATCGGGAGGGGATCACTTGGAAAAGGTAGATATTTTTAAGGATATTGCCGAGAGGACTGGCGGCGATATTTACCTGGGTGTTGTTGGTGCGGTGCGTACTGGCAAATCCACTTTTATCAAAAAATTTATGGAGCTGGTGGTTTTACCTAATATTAATAATGAGGCTGACAGGGCAAGAGCACTAGATGAATTGCCGCAGAGCGCCGCAGGTAAAACTATTATGACGACTGAGCCGAAATTCGTTCCCAACCAGGCAGCATCCGTGCACGTGGAAGAAGGCCTGGATGTCAATATCAGGCTCGTAGATTGTGTTGGCTACACTGTTCCTGGAGCGAAGGGTTATGAGGATGAAAATGGCCCACGAATGATCAATACACCTTGGTATGAAGAACCTATTCCATTCCACGAAGCTGCAGAAATTGGAACGAGGAAGGTTATTCAAGAGCACTCTACTCTTGGAGTTGTTGTTACGACTGATGGGACAATTGGGGAAATCCCAAGACAGGATTACATCGAAGCAGAAGAAAGAGTAATTGAGGAATTGAAGGAAGTTGGGAAACCGTTCATCATCGTGATCAACAGTGCACAGCCATACCACCCGCATACAGAAACACTGAGAGCTCAGCTAGCTGATAAATATGATATTCCAGTGCTTGCAATGAGTGTTGAGAGCATGAGGGAATCTGATGTGCTAAATGTTATGAGGGAAGCACTTTATGAGTTCCCTGTACTTGAAGTGAACGTTAACCTTCCTAGCTGGGTAATGGTGCTTCGAGAAAATCACTGGCTGCGTGAAAGCTATCAAGAAGCAGTGAAAGAAACAGTAAAAGACATTAAAAGATTGAGAGATGTCGACAGAGTCGTCCACCAATTCAGCGATTTCGAGTTCATTGACCGTGCTGGCCTTGCCGGCATTGAAATGGGCCAGGGTGTAGCTGAGATTGATTTATATGCCCCAGATGACCTATACGATGATATCCTCAAGGAAATCGTCGGCGTGGAAATCCGCGGCAAGGATCACCTGCTTGAGCTAATGCAGGAATTTGCATATGCCAAGGCGGAATTTGACCAGATTTCAGATGCTCTTAAAATGGTTAAGCAAACAGGATACGGAATTGCTTCTCCTTCACTGTCTGACATGAGCCTGGAAGAGCCAGAAATCATTCGCCAAGGTGCGCGATTTGGAGTTCGTCTAAGGGCTGTAGCGCCATCGATCCATATGATTAAAGTGGATGTCGAGTCAGAGTTCTCTCCAATCATTGGTACAGAGAAGCAAAGTGAGGAACTCGTCCGATATTTAATGCAGGACTTCGAAGATGATCCACTATCAATCTGGAATTCAGATATCTTTGGCAGAAGCTTAAGCTCTATCGTGCGCGAAGGAATTTCAGCCAAGCTAAGCCTGATGCCTGAAAATGCCCGCTATAAATTAAAAGAAACGCTGGAACGAATCATTAACGAAGGATCTGGCGGATTAATTGCAATCATTTTATAATTGGACTCCTCCTGGGAGTCTTTTTGTTTTTATATGCTTTGTAATTTCCCTCATTTGATTTAAGGACTTTGACGATTGGATTTTCAAAATGGCTGTGATAAATGTAAATGTGGATTTTAGCTTCTGTTGATTGGAGCGGAGGGTACTCGACTCCTGCAGGCTCAACGGAAGCACCGCGGAAAACGAATGCCTGGAGCGGAAATCAACAGTCTAATTAACTTAGCCCTCAAATAAAAGTGTAAATGTTTTATTTTCAACCGATGGGGTAAGTAAAAAGGGTTAACATATTACAATTATGTTTCAAAGAAGAAAAGATTCCCATTATTTCTCGAAATTATCTTGATAAGAAGAAAACATTGTGATAATCTTTTAACAGAATTAGCGTTGTGGCTTTCAAACCCTTATATAATAAGGATTTAAGGCAAATTGATTTCATTTTCACGGTTTTTTACGACCTGTGTGAATAAAATCCACAAGCAACGTATAGAATTCATTTGTTTTGTTTAGAAATGTAGTAACAATGCTTTATTTCTGAGCAATGGGATATCTTTGGGAGGAGGTGAATGGCATGAACAAAACAGAACTTATCAATGCAGTTGCAGAAGCTGGTGAGCTTTCTAAAAAGGATGCAACAAAAGCAGTTGACGCTGTTTTTGATTCAATCTTAAATGCATTAAAAGATGGGGACAAAGTACAGTTAATCGGTTTTGGTAACTTCGAAGTGCGTGAGCGCGCTGCCCGTAAAGGCCGCAACCCACAAACTGGCGACGAAATCGAAATCTCTGCAAGCAAGGTGCCTGCTTTCAAACCTGGCAAAGCGCTTAAGGATGCAGTGAAATAATTACATACGACGCACTGAGCGTATGCTTAAGCAAAAGGCCGCGACCTGTTCGCGGCCTTTTTTGTTTGCCAGCCAAAGGGAAAGTTTTTGCTTGCACTGAAATGGTTATGCTAAGATGAAAATATTATAATCAAATAGCTTATTTAATATGCGCGATTATAATCAGATTTATGGAACATAGGAGGAAATGCAGATGTCGAACGTCAATCGTGCCCAGATTGAAGAAGCGGTACGTTTAATATTAGAAGCAGTAGGCGAGGATCCAAACCGTGAAGGATTACTTGATACACCAAAACGTGTAGCAAAAATGTATGAAGAAGTTTTCTCCGGATTGAACCAAGATCCGAAGGAATACTTTGAAACAATTTTTGGTGAGGATCATGAGGAACTAGTATTGGTTAAGGATATCCCGTTCTACTCTATGTGTGAACATCACTTGGTCCCATTCTTCGGTAAGGCCCATGTCGCATACATTCCAAGAGGCGGAAAGGTAACAGGGCTTAGCAAGCTTGCAAGGGCGGTTGAAGCAGTAGCGAAAAGACCGCAGCTTCAAGAGAGGATTACCTCCACAATTGCAAATTCGATAATGGAAAAACTAGACCCTCATGGAGTGATGGTTGTTGTCGAAGCAGAACATATGTGTATGACAATGAGAGGAGTCAAGAAGCCGGGCTCGAAAACGGTAACTTCTGCTGTACGCGGGACTTTGGCGGAAGATGTAAATGCTCGTGCAGAAATCCTGTCATTGATTAAAGGTTAAAATAGTAATCATGGCTAAAAGTAATTCTTTTAGCCTTTAGATGCTTTATTTTTCCTGTAAGGGGGATAATAATGGATAAGAAACCAAGTGTAAACACGGATTACGTAGTAATAAAAGCTATTGAAGATGGAGTGAATGTGATTGGGCTTACAAGAGGGACGGATACTCGTTTCCATCATTCTGAAAAGCTTGATAAAGGCGAGGTCATGATCGCACAGTTTACTGAACATACATCTGCTATCAAAATCAGGGGGCATGCCAAGATTGTGACACCGTTTGGAGAAATTGAAAGCGAAAAGAGATAAAATAGTCCAACTTTAACTATTTTGTTACAAAATACGCTCTTTTTAAGGTGACTGGCTTTTAATTTATAATATCACGTCCATCTTAATATCATTTATGATATAATTGTCACTGCCTTGGAATGTTCGGTACAACTGCAAACTAGTTATATAGGCGCTTTTTTTATGTCTGTTTTATATTTGTCTAGCTCCAGCGCCTAGCCCCTCG
>NZ_JBALSS010000003.1:98347-109515 GCF_036967045.1 Bacillus sp. JJ1609
TTTTAGTCGGCCAGCGCTTGTCGGGGCTGGTCAAGTCGCTTGCGCTTTTCTTAATTCGACAATTTCTGCCCGCTGCCGGCAATCCAATTTAAATAAGGGGAACAAGGGTGATATATTTGCTAGACTTACAATACAAATTAGACGGCATCAGAGATCTTCTTCTCGAAAAACTTTCGCATCCTTATTTGCTGGAGCATGTAGAATCTCCTTATATAGATGATGATAAGATCTTGCTGCTTATTTCATTACTTGATCAGTACGGAGTAAAGCAGGAACAAATAGAGAATTATACTGTGACCGCAATGCTCCTTCAAATTGCCCTTGATACCCATGAGCATGTCGAGAACTCACAATCAGGTGAAGAAGACAATAGCCATAAAAACCGCCAATTAACTGTGCTTGCAGGTATTTATTTTAGTGGCCTGTATTATAAACTTCTTGCAGAAACAGATGACATTGAAATGATCAAGAGATTGGCAGCAGGTGTAAAGGAAATTAATGAGCATAAGATATCTGTTTATCAAAAAGAAGCGGAAGCAATTGATAAATTGATGCACAGTGTTAAATTGATTGAATCTACACTGCTTGGTAAAATCGCTGATCACTTCCATGCTCCAGAATGGCATGATCTAACTGCAAACTGGCTATTTGTTAAAAGATTGATTGCAGAAGAAAAGAAGTTCCTCCAATCGGGCAGATCGCTGGTTTTTGATGTCTTGAAGAAAATCGCATTGCCTAAAGTGGACCAAAGCTCTACGGAACTCTCTTCTGAACAGCAAAAATACTTATTATCAATTTGTACTCGTTATATTGAATTTTCACTGACGATGATAGATACAGCTTTAAACAGGCTTCCAAGAATGAATAGCCTGCTTGCTGATCGGATAAAGCTTATCGCTGGCCAGCACCAGTCCATGTCTAAAAAATTCGCGGAAGAAGGGTAAAAGAAATGCAGCAATCGAAAGAAGAACGAGTTCATGGTGTCTTTGAAAAAATCTATGAAAATTATGATCAAATGAATTCAGTCATCAGCTTTCAGCAGCATATTAAATGGCGCAATGACACAATGAAAAAAATGAATGTCCCAAAAGGCGCTAAAGCCCTTGATGTCTGCTGCGGAACAGCTGACTGGACTATTGCACTAGCAGAAGCAACTGGCAAGGAAGGCAGCGTTGTCGGACTTGATTTCAGTAAAAATATGCTGAAGATTGGCGAAGAAAAATTGATTGATCGTAAACTTGATCAAGCTACTCTCATTCATGGCAACGCGATGGAGCTGCCATTTGAAGATAATAGTTTTGATTATGTGACTATTGGTTTCGGATTGAGGAATGTTCCTGACTATAACCAGGTATTGCGTGAAATGCACAGAGTCCTGAAACCTGGCGGGATGGCCGTTTGCCTTGAAACTTCCCAGCCCACAATGCCTGGTTTCAAAGAGGTGTATCGCTTTTACTTTAGGTTTATCATGCCGTTGTTTGGCAAGCTATTTGCTAAGAGCTATCAAGAATATTCATGGCTTCAGGAATCAGCAAAGGATTTTCCTGGCATGAAAGAACTAGCTCGGATGTTCTCTGAAGCAGGATTTGTGAATGTAGAATATAAACCATATAGTGGCGGTGTGGCCGCTGTTCATATAGGCCGAAAACAATAATAGACGATCATGGCTGCCCTTTTCTTATTCGCTCGGCAAGGAAGGACGGCCTGTTTTTAATTAGACTTTCTTCACAATTTTTTCAATCTCGTGCAGCCAGACATTGAAAAAAGCAGGAGAAACGTTTTATCATTAAACATACAAGTCTAAGTTTACATAATTTTGGAATTCAAACGTGATAATAACTTTTTATACATAGCTATGGGAGATTGTTTATTATTGATAAATAACAACCCACTAGCATAAAAAATCCCTCCTACCTGGCAGACTTTATGGTTGTGTAAGCCGACTGGCTGCTGCCGCACTAGAGCCGGGACAGGATGCAAAAGCTGGGTGGATATTATGAAAATGAAACTGTTGTATACATATTTAAATTCGGACTTAACATTGATTGAGAAAGAGCTGGAAGATACCATTCAGGCAGAATCTCAGCTGCTCAGGCAGGCAAGCCTGCATTTGCTCAAGGCAGGGGGTAAACGGATCCGTCCTGTATTCGTGCTGCTTGGCGGCAAATTTGGCAACTATGATATAAATGTGATTAAGAATGTCGCAGTTTCACTTGAACTGATTCACATGGCTTCCCTTGTACACGATGATGTCATTGATGATGCTGAATTGCGCAGGGGCCAGCCTACCATCAAAGCAAAATGGGATAACAGGATTGCCATGTACACTGGGGATTATATTTTTGCAAGGGCTCTAGAGCTTATGACGAAAATCGAAAATCCGCTCGCCCACCAAATACTTTCTGATACGATTGTCGAATTAAGTGTAGGGGAAATCGAGCAAATAAAAGATAAATATAATTTTGAACAAAACCTGCGCAACTACCTGCTAAGAATAAAAAGGAAGACAGCACTTCTGATCGCTGCCAGCTGCCAGCTTGGCGCAGTTGTTTCAGGAGTTCCGGAAAAAGACCACCGCAAATTATATCGCTTTGGCTACTATGTCGGTATGTCTTTTCAAATTACCGATGACGTCCTGGATTTTACAGGTACTGAAAAAGAGCTTGGAAAACCAGCTGGAGGGGATTTGCTGCAAGGTAACATCACACTGCCAGTCTTGTATGCGATGGAGGATGAACAAATCCGTACGAAGATTATGTCAGTCCATGAAAATATGGATAGGCAGGAGCTTGATGAAATTCTGAAAATGATTCAGGGATCCGGAGCGATTGAAAAATCTCTTAATCTAAGCGACCGCTATCTGGATAAGGCGCTGTCGATACTCGGTGAACTCCCGCCAAACAAGGCCAAAAAATCATTACAGGATATTGCAAAATTTATTGGTAAACGCAAGTATTAGCAAGTTGCGAATTTTTCAAAAAAATGATACTATTTTCAAGGGTTGCTTTTGTAAGCGGTTCACATACATAGATGAATTAGGAGTGGAACTCATGGAAAAGACGTATTTGATGGTCAAGCCTGACGGTGTACAGCGTAACCTGATTGGTGAAGTTGTTGCTCGTTTTGAAAAGAAAGGCTTCCAGCTAGTTGGCGCAAAACTATTGAACATCCCAAGAGAACTTGCTGAAGAGCATTATGGCGAACACAAAGAGCGTCCATTCTTCGGCGAATTAGTAGATTTCATTACTTCAGGCCCTGTATTTGCAATGGTATGGCAAGGTGAAAATGTTATTGCAACTGCTCGCCAGATGATGGGTGCTACAAATCCTAAGGACGCTGCTCCTGGAACAATCCGTGGAGACTTCGGCGTTACAGTCGGAAAGAACGTTATTCACGGTTCAGATTCAGCTGAGAGCGCTGAGCGTGAAATCGGACTATTCTTCAACAAAGAAGAATTGGCTGAGTACAGCAAATTAATCAACGAGTGGGTTTACTAAACCCACCAGGACACTTGTAAACACAAGTGTCCTTTTTATTTTTGGCCCTTTTTCAAATAGATTGTTATTGGAGGAGGCTTACCGCCCACCCCGCGGAAAGCGAGCATCCTTGAGTGAAATTCAAAACTACTCTAACAGAACAATAATTACAAAAACAGCAAATGAAAATAAATGTCTCTCTAAGTGACTTTAATCAGCTATAATGAGAATATCAATCTTTTTCAGTTATTTACGAAGGGGTACAATGATGCCGCGTGACTATGAAAATTTCATCACAAAAGTCTACCAAAAAACAGGTATAAACCTGGCGCTGTACAAAGAAGCGCAAATGAAAAGGAGATTAACTTCTCTGTATCAGAAAAAGGGCTTTGCTTCTTTTAATGAATTTTTTCAGGCTTTAAACAATGATCATGAACTTATGAACGAGTTTCTAGACAGGATGACCATTAACGTTTCAGAGTTCTATCGAAATGGGAAAAGATGGGAAGTTTTAGATAAGATTATTATGCCAGGACTTATAAGTGTTAATTCAAACCCGAAAATCTGGAGTGCTGCCTGTTCAACAGGAGAAGAGCCGTACACTTTGGCTATGGTTCTTTCTAAACATGTACCTTTATCGAGATTGCAAATCCTTGCGACGGATATCGATGAGAATGTTTTGGCAAAAGCGAAGCTTGGGATATACTCAGAGCGCTCGCTGAACGAGGTGCCAAAAGAGATTGTAAAAAAGTATTTTAACCCTGAGGGTTCATATTTTAAAGTGTCGGATGATATCAAAAAAACGGTAACCTTTAAAAAACAAAATCTTTTG
This sequence comes from Bacillus sp. JJ1609, assembly GCF_036967045.1. NCBI lineage: Bacteria > Bacillati > Bacillota > Bacilli > Caryophanales > Bacillaceae > Bacillus > Bacillus sp. JJ1609. The sequence continues at coordinate 102,656 of NZ_JBALSS010000003.1, forward strand.
GCTGATCATTTCGGGGGACCATTTGATTTGATCGTCTGCCGAAACGTCCTTATTTACTTTACTGAGGAAGCAAAGGATGAACTCTATCAAAAATTCAGCGCTGCGCTGAAGCCCGGAGGAATACTTTTTGTGGGCAGTACAGAACAGATTTTTAACCCGAATACATACGGTTTCGAAACTGCAGAAACATTTTTTTACAGAAAGAAATAGCAAGGAGAGCCGGTAATCCGTGCTCTCTTTTGTATTTTTCAGCGTTACTTTTAAAAATTGAGGTGGACTTTTTGCGAGTCTTTACCCTTCATGATAAAATGGCTTCATTCCAAAAACAGTACAATAAAAATTTCAAAATAATTAATTTATTGCTATTTTTCTTTTGAACTGTATGATATATTAAAACAAATCCTTTAGCGAGTTGAAGGGGGAAAGCATATGAGATATTTAACAGCGGGAGAATCACATGGACCACAGCTTACAACTATTATAGAAGGAATGCCAGCAGGTATGCCGCTGATAGCTGAAGATATAAACGAGGAGCTTTCACGCAGACAGAAGGGCCATGGGCGTGGCAGAAGGATGCAAATAGAAAAAGATACTGTGAAGATTACCTCTGGGGTGAGACATGGACTGACACTTGGGTCTCCGATCGCACTAGTTGTTGAGAATAATGATTGGAAGCACTGGACAGGTATAATGGGCCAGGAACCACTTGATGAACATTCTCCTGAGGAGGTCAAGAGAAAGATTTCCAGACCACGTCCCGGACATGCAGATTTAAATGGTGCATTGAAATATGGTCACCGTGACATGAGAAATGTCCTTGAACGGTCGTCCGCCAGAGAAACGACAGTGAGAGTAGCTGCTGGTGCTGCTGCTAAAAAATTATTAAGATTACTTGGTATTGAGCTAGTTGCCCATGTGGTCGAAATAGGAGGCATAAAAGCAAGGAACCAGGATTTTTCATCCCTTTCACAATTGAAGGAAGCGACAGAAGAATCCCCGGTGCGTTGTTTTGATTCTGAAGCCGGCCTGAAGATGATGGAAGCGATTGATGATGCTAAGAAAAATGGCGATTCGATTGGCGGTGTCGTAGAAGTAATCGCGGAAGGAATGCCAGCAGGCGTGGGCAGCTACGTCCATTACGACAGGAAGCTTGATGCCAAGCTAGCCGCCGCCATTATGAGCATCAATGCGTTTAAAGGTGTAGAGATCGGTATTGGCTTTGAAGCTGCACGAAAGCCTGGAAGCCAGGTTCATGATGAAATAGCGTGGGAGGAAGGCAAGGGTTATTATCGTAAAACAAACCGATTGGGTGGGTTTGAAGGCGGTATGACAACCGGGATGCCTATTATCGTCCGCGGAGTAATGAAGCCGATTCCGACACTTTATAAGCCATTAATGAGTGTCGATATCGACACTAAAGAACCATTTGCTGCAAGTATTGAAAGGTCTGACAGCTGTGCAGTTCCAGCAGCAGCAGTTGTGGCGGAAAATGTTGTAGCATGGGAACTTGCATCAGCGCTTGTAGAACAATTTTACTCGGATAGGTTCGAGACGCTACAGGCTTTAATAGAGGAGCAGAGAAGAACTGCGAGGGACTTTTAAGTATGCAGCAAATAAAAATAGATACAAGCACAAAATCCTACCATGTACACATAGGACTTGGAGCAGTCAGGATGCTGGGAGACCTTTGTAATGGAGCTGAAGTTAAGTATACGTCCGTTATGGTCATAACGGACGAAACGGTTGCAAACCTTTATCTCCCTTACTTCAGGGAAAACTCAGGCCTGGAACGATTCATTGAAAAAATAGTTCCAAGCGGGGAAAAGGCAAAAACGTTTGATGTGTACTACGAATGTCTTTCTGCAGCGCTTGAAAATAAACTTGACCGAAAGTCTCTGATCATTGCATTTGGTGGCGGAGCTGTCGGAGATCTTGCAGGCTTTGTAGCAGCAACCTATATGCGAGGCATTAGATTCATCCAGGTGCCGACTACGATATTAGCCCATGACAGTGCAGTTGGAGGAAAAGTTGCAATCAACCACCCGTTAGGAAAAAACATGGTCGGTGCTTTTCATCAGCCTGATGCAGTCATTTATGACCTGGGATTTATCGAATCCCTGCCCGAAAAGGAAGTAAGATCTGGTTTCGCTGAGGTAATAAAACATTCACTTATATCAGGTGAAGGCTTTTATAATTGGCTCAGGGAAGAAATCAAATCATTAAAAAGTATAGAGTATACTAAAATGCTAGAATTCTTATCAAAGGGTATTGAAATTAAAGGTTCTGTTGTGGCAATGGATGAACATGAAAACGGGATTCGCGCCTACTTGAATTTCGGGCACACACTCGGTCATGCGATTGAAGCGGAAGCTGGATACGGCAATATAACACATGGTGAGGCAGTGGCTGTAGGCATGTTATTTGCCATTGAATTAAGCAGGGATGTGCTCAAACTTGCCTTTAACCTTGAAGAATATAAAACATGGCTGCAAAGCCTTGGCTATAAGACATCATTACCAAGCGGCCTTTCAATCGATCGCCTGCTCCTAAGGATGAAACAGGATAAAAAAGCAGTAGGAAAGACTATCCGCTTTGTGCTTCTGCAGGAGGTCGGCGACCCTGTCGTTTCGGAAGTGGAAGAAACTGTATTGAAGAACAGCCTTAAGAAATTTATGGAAGAGGGGGAATAATATGATTAGAGGAGTAAGGGGCGCCATAACGGTTAATCAAAACACTGAGGAAGAAATCGTAGCGGCTGCCGAAAGGCTTTTTAGAGAGGCGATCAGTGCCAATAATATTTCCCCAAATGATGTAGCATCCATTTTTATATCCGCAACAGAGGACGTCAACGCTGCTTTTCCTGCGAAAGCTTTAAGGAACATCGTTGGCTGGACATACGTTCCAGTAATGTGCATGAAGGAACTGTCAGTTCCCGACTCACTTCAAATGTGTATCAGGTTCATGATACATGTTAATACCGAGCTTGAGCAGGAGGATATTAAGCATATCTATCTCGAAGGTGCCAAGCAATTAAGGACGGATTTATAATAATATACTTTTTATTCAGCACCTAAAAGTGTAATATAAACACATGTTCTTTATCGCTTTAATTAGATAATGGATTAAAGAGTAGTTTAGATGAGGTGGATAAGATGAGATGGAAAGAGCAGTTGTTGAAATTAACACCCTATCAGCCGGGTAAATCAATTAATGAAGTAAAAAGACAGTACGGTCTTTCTGAAATTGTGAAATTAGCCTCTAATGAAAACCCTTTTGGCTGTTCGGAAAAAGTGATGTCTGAGATTGCAAAATTTACTGGCAAATTGTCAATTTATCCTGATGGCTATGCGACAGACCTTCGTCTAAAGCTCGCAGAGAATTTGGGAGTGAAGCCTGAACAACTGATTCTTGGAAACGGGTCTGATGAAATCATCCAAATGATATCACGTGGCTTGCTTTCTCCGGAAACAAATACAGTTATGGCTACTCCTACTTTTCCCCAATATAAACATAATGGGATTATTGAGGGGTGCGAAATCAGGGAAATTCCTTTAAAAGATGGCGCGCATGATTTGGACGGCATGGCTGCTGCTATTGATAAGAAAACTGCTGTCGTCTGGTTATGCTCTCCAAACAACCCAACTGGCATTTATATAAAAGAAGATGATTTACAGGCGTTTCTTTCCCGAGTTCCAAACGATGTTCTTGTCGTGCTGGATGAAGCATATTTCGAATATGTTTCTGCTGATGACTTCCACGATTCACTTAGGTTACTTGAGGACTATAAAAATGTCATCGTATTAAGGACTTTTTCAAAGATATATGGCCTGGCCAGCCTAAGGGTTGGATACGGGATTGCCCATGAAGAAACTATAGCAGCACTAGAACCTGCCAGGGAGCCTTTTAATGTCAATACACTGGCACAAGCAGCAGCAATCGCGGCACTAGAGGATCAGGATTTTATTGAAAAATGCAAACAGGAAAACATGGCAGGAATTGAACAGTTTTATCAATTTTGTAATGAAGCTGGATTAAAATATTATCCTTCCCAAGGTAACTTCATTTTGATTGATTTTGCCGCAGACGGGCAAGAGGTCTTTCAATTTCTCCTTGAACGCGGGTTTATCGTGCGTTCAGGCAAAGCACTCGGATTCCCGACCAGTGTAAGGATTACGGTTGGCTCCCGGGAACAAAATGCTGGAGTAATTGAAAAAATAAAAGAATATTTACATGTTAATACAGCAATTTCTAAATAAAGGCGTTGATGCATTTTGAAAGGCCGCGTATTTATCATCGGATTAGGACTGATTGGCGGCTCGTTGGCTCTTTGCATTAAGGAAGAACATCCTGAATCAAGAATCATAGGTTTTGATGCAGATGAACATCAAGTCAATTTGGCAAAAATGCTGCAGATAATTGATGATGCAGCAGCGAGTATCGAAGCCGGAGCAGAAGAGGCGGATTTAATTATCATCGCAACGCCTGTGGAAGCAGCTGCCAAGATTCTTGAGGTCCTGGCGAAAGTGCCGCTCAAGAAAGATGTCCTAGTCACTGATACAGGAAGTACCAAAGGGTATATCGCTGAAAAAGCCTCATGCTTAACTGAAAAAGGGATCACGTTTATAGGTGGGCACCCAATGGCAGGTTCGCATAAAAGCGGAATAACAGCTGCAAAGAAACTTCTTTTTGAAAATGCCTTTTACCTGCTGACTCCGGTACAAGGAGTGCAAAGTGATGCTGCAGACAAGCTGAAGGAATGGTTGTCAGGTACGAATGCCAAATTTCTCCTTGTATCCGGGAAAGAGCATGACTACCTTACTGGGGTAGTCAGCCATTTTCCTCATATCATCGCAGCCTCCCTTGTGCACCAGGCTGCCAGGGCAGATGAGGGAAATGTACTTATAACCAGGCTGGCTGCCGGCGGTTTTAGGGACATAACGAGAATTGCCTCAAGTAATCCAAAAATGTGGAGAGACATATTGCTTCAGAATCGTCCAGTACTTATTTCATTGCTTAATGAATGGCAGACTGAGATGGAGCGTGTTAAAGAAATGTTGCATGCTGGCGATGAAAGTTTGATTTATGACTACTTCGACACAGCCAAAAATTTCAGGGACGGTTTGCCAGCTCGTGATAAGGGAGCTATTCCTAGTTTTTATGATTTATTTGTGGATGTTCCTGATTACCCGGGTGTCATTTCCGAGATTACAGGATATCTTGCTGATGAAAGGATCAGCATTACCAATATTCGCATCCTTGAAACAAGGGAAGATATATATGGGGTGCTTGTGATAAGTTTTCAAACACCTGAAGACCGCGCCAGTGCACAAAAATGCATTCAAAAACATACAAACTATGGTACTTCTATTGGAGAATAAGGAGCGAAGTATGTCAGTAAAGAAGCTAATAACCAAATCAACTTCATTAAAGGGTGAAATTAAAGTTCCAGGGGATAAATCGATTTCTCACAGGGCTGTTATGTTCGGCTCAATTTCAAACGGACTGACAAAGGTGACTAATTTTCTGCCTGGAGAAGATTGTTTAAGCACCATTTCTTGTTTTCGCAGTCTTGGAGTTGAAATCAATCAGAGTGGCAGTGAAGTGACGATTCATGGTAAAGGTTTGGACGGGCTGAGGAGATCCGATCACACTTTATACGTAGGAAACTCAGGAACAACAATCCGGCTGCTTATGGGCATCCTTTCAGGCCTTTCATTCGAAACTCGCCTGGAAGGTGATGAATCGATTGCTAAACGGCCGATGACAAGAGTAACAGTACCATTATCTAAAATGGGAGCAAAGATTACCGGCAAAAACAATGGAGAATTTACTCCGCTGACTGTTAATGGTCAGAAATTGATGGGTATTACATACGAACTTCCGGTGGCCAGTGCTCAAGTAAAATCAGCTATTTTGCTTGCTGGATTACAGGCAGAAGGGGTAACTACCGTCATAGAACCAGTTAAGACGAGGGACCATACTGAACGGATGATCAGGCAATTTGGCGGAAGTGTCGAGCAACAGGGCGATAAAGTTATTGTTAGTGGAGGACAAGAGCTTACGGGTACGAATATTGATGTGCCAGGCGATATTTCCTCAGCCGCATTTTTCCTGGCTGCAGGAGCGATCACCCCTGGCAGTGAGATATTGCTCAAGAATGTAGGATTGAACCCGACAAGGACTGGCATTATCGATGTCCTAAAAGAAATGGGAGCCGATCTGACAATAGAAAATTATGATCAAAGTTCAACTGAACCGGCTGGTGATATCAGAATTAAATATTCCCAGCTAAGAGGCACGACAGTGGCAGGAGAATTAATCCCAAGGCTGATTGATGAAATACCGGTAATAGCCTTGCTCGCTTCACAGGCTGAAGGCCAGACAATCATTAAAGATGCTGCTGAATTAAAGGTGAAAGAAACAAACCGGATTGATACAGTGGTGAATGAATTAACCAAACTTGGCGCTAAAATTGAAGCAACAGAAGATGGTATGATCATCGAAGGCAAAACAGACCTTAAGGGTGGTACTGTATCAACCTATGGAGACCACCGGATAGGAATGATGCTCTCAATCGCTGCCCTTATATCCAGCGAAGAAGTTAGTCTTGAAGATAGTGAGGCAGTAGCAGTATCATATCCTCGTTTTTTCGAGGACTTGGATTCTTTAAAATAAAATTCTAGAAATAGTCATTTAAACTCAATGGGAAGGCCTATCCTGCATTTTAGGATGGCCTTTTGCTGTATTTTAAGTTTCAGAATACCTAATTAGTAAGTATTCCAGTGAAGTAATCAAGCGGGATTTTATAATTAGGCTGTGTAAAGCCCAATGTTGTTATGTGAACCCTGTTGATTGTAGTG
>NZ_JBALSS010000004.1:0-20377 GCF_036967045.1 Bacillus sp. JJ1609
GGGTCAGACCCCCAGCGCTCCAACGCGTTATTGCTTTAGTGTGTAACTAACTATTTCAAGTCTGGGTTTGCTGCTTTGGACAGGAAGACGGAGTAGTTGGATTTGAGCATTTTTTCTGTTGGTTTGAAGGTTCCGTCTGGGTATCCTGTTGTGATTTTGGCTGCTGCCAGGTTATAAATTTGCTGGTAGCCGGCCATTCCTGCTGGTACGTCGGTGAAGCTGCCGGTTGGTGCTTTAGTGAGGCTGTATGCTTTTGATAGCATAATGGCCATTTCCGCACGGGTTACGAAATCGTTCGGACGGAAGGTACCATCAGCTCGGCCGCTGATAATTCCGCGCTCGACCGCTGATTGGATATAGCCCGATGCAAAGCTGCTGCTTGGCACATCGCTGAACTTGGTCGACCTTTGCTTACCATCCAATCCTAACGCTCTTCCCATCATCGCCACAGCTTCGGCGCGAGTGACATATTTAGATGGCTGCAGACGGTTTGATGCGTCCCCTTTTAAGATGCCCGCAGAGTATAGGTACATCATGTTTCGGCTGTACCAGGCTGAGTTGGTCAGGTCAGGTATTGCCGGACTGCTTAGCGAGACCGTTTCATCATCTTTTTTATCCATGAGTATGGATCCGTTCGCCCATGGATAGATCGTATACTTTATGTCGCCCTTTGTTCCGTAGTCTTCAAAGGTTGTACTAGCAGCGTTATTAGCAATCAATTTTCCATCACGGTAAATAGAGTAAGCCTGATATTTTTCCAAAATCGGCTGCATATTCAATTTGAAGGAACCATTGCCGGTGCTTGCCAATGTGATTGGCGCTTGTGCGTTTTCAACTGGAACAGTGTCTGTCTGGATAAGTCCGTAGCCGTATAAGCGATCCCTGCCGGCAATTCCAAGATCCTTCGCATTTTTTTGTAAAAGCGAACGGATTTGCTCATTCGTGTAGCTCGGGAATTTTTCTTTATAAAGAGCTGCCATCCCGGCTACAAACGGAGCCGCCATTGAAGTCCCGCTCATCGTCCCATAGCCTGCGGCCGCCACACGTGTTGGAAGAGTAGAATAAATCATATCGCCTGGTGCCGAAAGCTCAATTTCTGCGCCTGTTGCTGATGTCGATGCTCTGCGATTGTCTGATTTTACAGAAGCCACTGCAATGACACTTGGGAATTTACCAGGGTACATGACCGTTTCATCGCTTCCAGATAAGGTCCCATCATTACCCGCAGCCGCAACGACGATGATTCCATTGGCATTCGCTTTATCTACCATCGCTTTGATTCCCATGTCAGGGTACTCTGTCGTTAAACTCATGTTGATGATATTGACACCCTTGCGTATGGCCCAGTCGATCCCCGCCATAATCGTGGAAGTTGTGCCATCTCCATTTCCATCGAGCGCTTTAACCGCATAAATTTCCGCGTCGGGAGCAACACCGACAATGCCGATGTTGTTATTTTTAGCGGCGATGATGCCGGCCACATGCGTCCCATGCCCATTTTCATCGATATAGCCATGATCGCAAGCGTCCGGACTAATGGAATCATCAAGGGTACATGTTCCATCCTTTACCGTCAGGTCCTGATGGTTTGAATCGACACCTGTGTCAATTATGGCGATTTTCACGCCTTTTCCTGATAAAGTGGATGGCACCTTCGCAGGAATATTGATGTTAGCGTGAGCCCAAGGGGTGGTCTGCGCACTTCCCTCAAATTTATTTTCCGCTTGAAAACTGCTGACCAGGCCGAGTGCACGCAGGCCTTCCAGCTTTGATTTTTCCATTACAACGGTTGCTGCATTAACTGCCGAGTAGGACTGGACGATTTCACCGCCATTTTTCTCAATCAGCTCAGTGTTCAATGGATTTGTAAAAAATACTATGTAACGTTCTTGCTCAGCCTGCATTTCAACTGTCGAAGCAAAGGTTGGGGCAGCCGCCGAGGTCATCAATAATGAGGTCAGTAATACTGCAATCATCTTTTTCATGCTAATTCCCCGTTTCTAAAGCTGTTTTCGTAAGGTTGACCTGGATTTTCTTATATGTGATACACGAGAACCGTCCCCATGTTCCCATTTTTCAATATAAGAAAAGGAGTCTACTATTCAGACTCCTTTCCTATTTTAATAGGTTCTTATTTTAAATCATAGAGTAATTAATTTACAACATTGTATAAGTATGAGACGTTATAGCCTTTTGCTTTGTAGTAATCGAGGACTCCAAGGTAGATCGCTTCTGCTGCTTCCTGGCGCCACCATGATGAAGCGAGTTTCAGGTTATCGGCCTTGTTATCAATGAATCCAAGTTCCACTAGTACTGCCGGCATGGTATTCTCCCTGATGACATGGAAATCGCCATGGTCAATGCCGCGGTCTTGTGTGTTCCATGCTGCTACCAAACGGTTTTGGATCGCTTGTGCGAGCTTTTTGCTGTCAGAGTAATATGGATTTTCATAGGCAGAATTATAGTAATAGACCTCTGTACCATTTGCTGAACCATTTAGCGCATTTGCATGGATGCTGACGAAAGTATCTCCGCCTACACTCTTCGCCAGGCTGACTCGCTGCGAAAGTGTTAAATAAACATCCGTTTCTCTAGTTAATTTATAAGAGAATGGCGTTTTAGCGAGAAGAGCTTTTACCTTCAACGCTGTATCAAGTACCACTGCCTTTTCCTGAAGTCCAAGGCCGCTCGCACCTGGGTCATGTCCTCCATGCCCTGGATCGATGACGATCATCTGTGAGGTTAATGGACTTGGTGCTGATGCCGGCAGCGGCGGGTTCATGAAGGATGGATAAGAGCCTGTTAAAAAATCTCCGCGTACAAGTCCTTCAACAGATCCTGAACGGATGAATATCCAATCACCCACTCGGTAAGCTGCTTCTACCTTTGTTCCATCTGAGAGCGATGCAACAGAAGCGAAGTTTGTTGATGGACCTGTGCGGACGTTTAATGTATCGCCTCCAGCTTTAACTTGAAGGTCTCCTCCGAAATTCACCTGAGCATTAATGCGATATTTATAATTCACCGCTCTCGCTAAAAAGATAGAGAAATCTGCTCGTTTAATCTTTAACTCGTAACCGAAATTACTAGACGTAATCCCCTGTGCAATTCCTTTTTCCATCAGCTTTTTGGCTGCCGATACTGTATCAGTACCGCCATATCCGAATGCCCTGTTGATCAATATGGCCATTTCGCCACGTGTGACTGGATTTTCAGGTCTGAACGTTCCATCCTGGTAGCCTGAAATTACACTTTTCTCTGCTGCTGACTGTATGTAGCCTGAAGCAAAACTTCCACTGTCGACATCCTTAAACCAAGTTACACGCTTTGTTCCATTGAGGCCCAGCGCGCGACCAAGCATTGTTGCTGCTTCAGCCCGGGTTACTTCTCGATTGGGGTAAAAATAACCCCCTGTTCCATTGACTATATTTCCACCGGCAAGGTAACTAACTTCTGGATAAGCCCGATGCGTACTGTTTAGATCATAAAAGGAAACAGCCGCTTCGGAGCTTTTCGCTGTGAATGGCAGAATCAACAAAGCTAGTAAAATACTTATGACAAATCGCTTCATTCTCGTCTGCTCCTTTCGTCTTTTTTCTACATTTTAACACATGGAAATGGTGCCTGAATCATCCAATTTAGCTATAAAAAGGGGAAACTTGTTACAGAAATTAGGAGATTACGAGCGAATTACTGATTTATCAACGTTTTTTGGCGAAATAACTGGAATAAATTACATGTTTCATATTGTTTGATTTTGGGGAAAGAAGTAATTTTGGAGTAGTTGGAAGAGTATGGGTTAAAATTTTACAGGATTTTCTTTTAAAAATGCGACATATAGGCTATAAAATTTTGGTGGTGGGTGGCTAAATTACTAGGCTGATTGCTGACAGAAAAAGGGAAGGTGCAGTCACCTCCCCATTTTAGAATAAATATATTTTTAACCTAATAGTCTAATCAATGTTAATTTCATAATTAGACACGCGATTTCCTTCATCAAACCATATGATCAGCCATTCCCTATCGATACTGATTAAGCCACCCTCGTCACCTAATAGGTAAACGATGTTGTCAGATTCCTTAAAATAACTATTTTCCGGCTGCCCTAAGAGCTTAACTATTTTTGATTTTGACATTCCTTTTAACTCCGTGTTGGATAATAAGTCACTTACCATATCCCGTCGATCATCGGGATTACTAGTCCATGTTTTCGGGTCGAATTTTTCCGGTTTTACAGAATGGATAACAAAAAGCACCAAACCTCCAATGAAAAGCCCATTCACTAGTAAGGTTATCAAGATAATTTTTAATGACTTTTTCATATGTAATGTCCCTCGATTTATCATTTTCACCTTAAGATAGCCTGACCTGCTCGTTTCAAAATTCGTTTTTCTAAAAGAGGAAATCATGTCACGATGAGAAGAAACCAATTACCAGCTGAAGCATTCTTCAAAGGCATAAAAAAGCAAGGTGGCAGGCACCTTGCTTTTTATTGGTACGCCAAGCTGCTCAACAGCTGATAGGCTTGGTAGTAGGATGGCTGGTTCCAGTATTTCACCATTCGGTCGACCATGCCCACACCCTCGTAGACGATCAGAGATTGGCCTGGCAATCCATAGCGGTGAGCCATGTCGATGTATTGCCTAAAGTTCTGCAGCCCTGCTTCCATTTGATAAGGGCCATATTGGTCTATTTCGAGATTGATCCCACTCCCATAGATTTGCGCCTGAAGGAAGGCTCTGTGAAGGCGGGCCGGTGTGTCCGTTAGTTTTAGCCTGAATGCATTCGGCTGAAGATAAGCTCCGTCAAATCCGTAATTTTTCCAATGCTGAAAATTGGATGATGTCGCATGCGGCGAATAAATAAAATACTTGTTGTTATCGTGAATCTTATCAGCAATATCGTTTATAAGCTTCTCGTCCTCGCGGTGTCCCATCGTTTCACTTAACCAGTAGTACCCCTTGAAGTTAAGATTTGTATATCCGGCGACATCCCACAGCATTTCAGTTTGATCAATGTACCAGGCAACTAATTTTTCGCGCTCGGCCATTGAGTTTGGATGCTCCTTGCCTTCAAGGTCGACAATGGTTCCGCCCATTTTCGGGTACGGAATCGTGATATAAACATTCACTGTTTTTTGCAGGCCTTTTGCTGATTCGTTCAGATTTTTCAGAGCTCCATGGTCGGCAAATGTCTCATTAAGGTACCACCACCAATCAGAATAATTGGCATTATTTTTAGCGTGGACTCCAAATTCGCCTCCTGGATAGCTGCGGCCTAACAGGATAAAGGTATCAAACAATGTACCCCAGCTTCCATTCGGGGTTATGTACGGCCTAAAGAATTCTGGAGTGAACGGAATCGTGCGCTCCGCTCCATTATAAATCAGCGCTCCGTTGCGAATTCCAGTTTCGCTAAGTGCTCCTGTTTTTTCAGAATATGTAACGAGCGTATTACTCACAGGATGAACAGTCGCTTTTGGATAATTCAAAGCAAGGCTTATTGCCTCTTCCGCGTCTCTGACGGTGTGAAGCGTGACTCCATCCTGCTTGACGGTGTACTCCAATGGCTTATTGTAGATACGTGCCAGGAAAACCGAGAACTGGAGGCGGTCCACTGGAAGTTCCGGCCTAAATGTGCCGTCGCTGTATCCAGTGGTCACTTTATTGGCAGCAATAGCATCAATGTATGGATAGTTTGGATCGGTTAAAGGAATGTCTGTGAAAACCGATTGGCCTTTGCCCTGGTAATCGAACCCTGCCGCTATGGCACGCGCCATATCTTTCCTTGTCAATGGCTCATTCGGCTGGAATGCCCCGTTTTCGTTCAAGGCAAACATTCCTTTTTCGATGCCAGCGAGCACCTCGTTATATCCCCTAGTTGTCAGGAACATATCTGTAGGGACTGCTGCCGTCGGTTCAGCAGGAGCGTTCAACTGCATCGCCCGTCCCATCATGACTGCCGCATCGAGCCGTGTAATTGTATTGTTTGGCAAAAACTTGCCATCAAAGCCCATGATTACTTCCTTCTCCGTCAGAAAGCTTATGTCATGATAAGCCCAGTGGCTCCGGGTCAGATCCGAGAAGGCCGTTTCTGCAGCGCCGGCCTGTCCCGGAATCAGGCTGATCATTCCTGCCACACTCAATAATAAAGCTGCTAGTCGTTTCATAGTAAGTACCTCTTCTTTTACTGCTATTTTTATTGCTCAATAATGTAAGTATCGGCTGTACTTGTAAAATTTTAACACAAGACGAGTAATTTTTAGTATATTGTTTCCATATTTTACAGACGTATGAAAGCAGGGTAAGGTTTCATATATTGGAAAGATATTATTTTGAAATACTCATGTTGTTAATAAAAGATTGATTTAGAGGAAGGTTTAGCAGGGGAGGGATTAGATTGATGAATAGTAAAAAGGCAGCCCCCATACTGCTGGGACTGCCTTTTTTAGAAATATATATGGCAAGCTTCATGATTTTACATGAAAGTAATGATGTATTGAGTTAATCAATCGTATTGCACTGCTTTTTTATATTTCTGCTCTTTAAATGAGCTTAGTTTTTTTGCGTATCGACGATATACTTTGCTTCCATTTTGCAAGAGTAATCGAATTCTTTGCCTTGCTGCTGCTGCAGCTTTTCAATCTCTTCAATTTGTTCCTGAGTAGGTTCTTCATTGAAGATTTTTTCGATTGTTTCATTGATCTTTGCGGCGAGTTCTTCATGAAAGACAGGATCAGCCTTCGTTTCCTCACTTAGCTGGCTGTACCATGATGAAGAGTTAATGATGTACTCACGCCATTCCTTGATAAAGTCCTCAAGGCTATACTTATTTTCATCCCAGCCAATTCTGCTCATATACTGCTCAAATGACTTTGAAATCGACCTGGAAATGCTTATTTTTACGCCTGGAGCAAGATCTTTTAACACTATTTAAGGAACCCCCTAAACACATACTGTACTGCACGAAAGTAACATAACTACCATATCATAACTCTCTACATAAATACAAATCGACTTTTTTCGCCGGTTTATGGGGGTCGTAATAGAAAAGTAGATTCATAGTACCCCGACGCTCCACCGCATTAACGTCCTGGGGGTCTGACCCCCAGGACGTTAATGCGGTGATGTGTTACTCTTTTTATTCCCATTTAGTATTTGATTGAGGAAGCTTGTGCCCTGGTTGGTTGGAGGCAGGTTGAAGAAGGCGCTCATGGTGGCTCCGATGTCTGCCATGGATTGGCGTGTGCCGATGTTAGTCTGTCGGACTTGCTTTCCGTAAATCATGATTGGCACGTATTCGCGTGTGTGGTTGGAGTGTCCGATTGTTGGGTCGTTTCCATGATCCGCCATGATGATGATGATGTCTTCCTCTTCCATTATGGGCAGGAACTTTTCCACCCATGCGTCTGTGTAATTCAGGATTTCCGCATACCATTCCGGGTCTTCCGCGTGTCCTGCCAGGTCTGTTTCTTGAACGTTGACCAGGAATGCTGCCTCGTCCTTCTCTGCTTCATACGTTTCCTTAAGGATCCTAAGCACTTCTTTCGTGTCCACGACTGGATATGCAGGACCTTCACCATGGAGCACATCTGCGGTTTTGCCTATTCTATAAACCTTCAGGCCGTTTCTCGCAGCGATCATCGGTAACTGTCCGTCGATATTCACGCCGTGACCCATATGATAGACATCATAGCCTTCCCCATACACTCTGGCTTTCGGGGCATCAACGCCCCATTGTCCCGGGTTCTTCTCCTTGACCACTGACAGAATATGCTCAAGTGAAGTCCGGGGACTTCCGAAGGCGATCACCCTGCTCGTATCAACGTTTTCCCTGACAATTCTGCCGACCTTTTTTAACTCTTCAAATGGCATTTTGTTAAAATCTGCACATAGATTGATAATGTTGCCAAGCGATGATTCAAGATTATCCCCTACTACACAGGCATCATTGACAACAAACACCGGACGGTCTGCCCACGGATAGCTGACCTGGTACCCTGCATGACCCAAGGCATCTGCCAATTTTCCATGAATGTCCTTCATCACCCTTTTCGTTGACTGTTTTGGACAGCTGCCGGCAATCTCCTGGTGTCCAAGATATGTATCAGCTCCATGATGGGCAAGTGCAGAGCGGCCATATGCGGTAAGCGGTGGTTCCGTACCATCAACGAGCGTTCCAAGGCCCAATCGATACATAGCCGGTATCTTCAGGCCAGGAACCGTTTCACGAATATGTTTATAAGTATTCGCCCTGCAATCTGCCGAATTGAACTCCCCGCAATCATCCATTGCCCCAATCCCGAAGCTGTCAATGACAAGCAAAATCAGCTTTGCCACCACTACCACTTCCTTTCAAAGTGGACGATTTCCGGCTTGCCGCTTTGGATTCCTTTTACAAGAGCAATGTGAGCTCGAGTAACGAATAGCTGAGTCCTGAATGCAAACACCGCTGTGTCGCCAATTTTTACAGAAAAAGCTTCTGGCTTGCCGATTCGACCATAATAGTCAATCGCTTCTGGTGAAACTTCATACGCTGGTACTGAGCACTCCAAAATATCCGCGTCATTGTCCGCCACAAGGCAGCCTGTAATATTAGAGCGGCCATAGTATCCCCCGCCGATGACATAGTAATAGTCCTTATCCTCATGCGATACTTCTGTTACATAAATCACGGCGGGCTTTTCCGGCAAATCTCGATAAGCATGCAGTGGTGTTGTCCCTGTCAACGCATGTCCCGGCTCTCCATGAGTAATTCCGCTTTTTGCTAAAAACGGAATCGTTTCGCAGCTGGTTGCGCTTGGCCCGTTCACTTGGTCAACCGCAAATCCATGCTCCTCAAGGATTTGCTTTGCTTTTAATAATGTGTAGAAATTCTCAGTCGGCTCCATATCCTCCTTGCTTGATGCAAGCTGGAAGTTCGGGAACGTCGTTACGCCGGCTACCCGAATTCCCGGGAGTGCGGACAGTTCGGTAAGCTCAGCAGAAAGGTCCTCCAGCATGAAACCTCCCTCCTGCCCCGGGTAAATAAGGTCCTGAGCTCCATAAACTTTAACAAGGATGTCCTGTACTTTTCCTTGCTTAACCGCTTCCTCAGACACCTGCTTGGCTCGCTCTGTGGAAAAAATGGTGACCACTTCGGGATTCCACGATAAAACCTCACTCCACTGATTTTTTCCGGGCTGGACAAGATGTCCGATATTGCCGATTTTAACGCCAGCTTCAAACAGTGTTTTTCCTTCATCAAATTCAACAGCGACAGCTTTTTCAATGCCATTCTCGGAAATCATCATCCCGATTTGCGGCAATCTTCCCAGCTGCTTGCTCATAAAATAAAGCTGGATTCCATAAGCATTTGCTGTTTCCGCAAGCACCTTAACGTTTTCCTGTAAAATATCCATATCGATCACATACGTATTCGGCGGAATCTGCCCCTTCTGATGCAGCGTCACGCCCGCCTGGATCAACTTTGGATTCCTTCTTTTTGTCACATCTAAAAACACGAAGCTCCCCCCTTTAACATGGGATTCTTTGGTGTAGGCTGTTTTCGATTTTTTTATAAAACCAGCTTTCCGCATTTAAAATTAGTCCAGCTGGGCTGCCGGGATTACTTTTTTCAAAATATCGATGATCGTTTCCGCACCGGCCTTCATCGGATTGATTCGCAGTCCGTATTCCTTCAGCTGAGGCTGTGCCTCGATAAAGCTTCCAGATACGCGATAGATCATCGGGATAATTTCATATTTAGATTCGGCACCAACTGGGTGTGTGGCTGCCCCGTTGCTATCACTTAAAGCAATGACCTTCTGCGCAACTGGCATTTCCAGCTCAACGATGACGTTTTTCGATTGGGCATTTGTCATGTACGCCGCCTTAATTCCCGGCACTTCTCCTTCATTTAAACGCTTGCAAAGCTCCTCGACCTGCTCGTTCTGAATAGCCAGTGAGACAGGTGCAAAGGTCATCATCCTCAGAAGCTCCATCGCTTCATATCCTTGGACTTGTCCGCCGCCTGAATAATTCCGTTCATGAATGACGTCCAGCCCGGCTTTTTTCCCGACAATGATGGCCACACCTTCCGGACCAAGCACCTTGAACCCTGAAAAAGTGGAATAATCCGCGCCGTATTCCACGCCGATTCCTTTGGTTTTGAAGGCGCAATAATTATCATCGACCACAATCGGCAGGTCAGAACGTACTGTTTTTACCGCCTGGATTACTTCTTTTAAATGGTAGGTATCGGTCGGCTGCTGGCGCGCATGCTGAATGTAAAACACTTTTGCATCCGTATTCATGACCGCTTCCTTTACTGAAGCGAGCTCGTTAAAATCGACTTTCTCCGTCTGGATGCCAAGGATACGGATTGTCTCTTTCGTTGTTGTGTAAACTGGAGCAGAGTGAATGAGCATTTTATCGCCAGCTGAAAGCAGCGTGCTCAACACAATGCGGATCGCTCCAGTCCCTGCGCCTCTTACAAGTGCACATTCTTCCGTTTCAAAAAAGTCCGCAATCGCGCGTTCCACCCGATATGTTTGCTCAGGACGCTTCCACTTTGGCGACACGCCCAAGTCCCCCATCGATAAAAATTGCTTTCCTTCAAAATGCCGGCTCATCATATGGACAAGCTTGAATTGCAGTGTTTTTGCTTCTTCAATAGACAGACTCGGCAAAACCGATTCTGCGTATTTCAATTTCTTCGCATCATAGCTAGACATTTACGATCTCTCCTTTATGGTAAAAGCCCTTGCTGGATTTGAGATCAATAATTGATCAATCGTTTCCTGGGTAACACCTTGCCCCCGTAGCTTCGGAATGAAATCTCTCAAGACGAGTCCGTATCCGGGACCGCCGTGCTTTTTCCAGTGTGATTTCCTCGTCAGGTCAGCGGATAACAGGATTTGTTTTTCAAAGCCTCGCTTGATGAATTCAAGTAAAAACTCTGCCCGCTCCTCATCTGGCCGGTAATTATTTTTTCCGATCGTGTCAAAATCAATATAGACCCCGGTTTCTAGGACAGCCAATACTTCATCAAAATTAGGATTCAAGTCCTGATGCCCAATAATGATTTGTTCGGTTGAAAGCCCTTGCGCTGTCAGGAGCTGAACCTGTTCATAGCCGAGTGTCCCAAGAGTGGTATGGGTCGTCACGGGCAGACCCGTCTCCTTGCCAGCAAGCGCAGCGCCAATCAGCAGTTCCCGCTCAATCGGCTTGATTTCATTTTTACTTGTCCCGACTTCACCGATGACTCCAGGCAAGATCCCTGTCCCATCGATTCCTTCTGTGGCTTCTTTGATAAAATGCTCTGCAAATTGGGCAGCGGTCCAATTTTGAGCATATTCCGGTATGAACGGATCCTTATAAAAACCAGTGCAGGCAATGATATGGACGCCCGATTTTTCACTGAGCCGCTTTAGCCGCAGTACGTCACGGCCCATTCCATCATTCGTCACCTCCACCATGGCCATGCCGCCTTCTAGATGGAAATACTCCAATTCCTCGAGCATGCCAGGCTCATCGTCTAAAATGGTATCCGGATCCTTTTTTATCCTCGAAAGATCGATCGACAAATGCTCATGCACCGAGCAAATCCCAAGATCCTCCGGCCTGATTTTACCTAAAACAGTTTGGATCATCCTGCTGCACTCCATTCTTATCGAAGTTTTTCCATAGACGAGTAGCTACTAATAAGTCCTCTCAAATTATTGAGTTATCAGCAGCTACTTTGGGGTTATTTTATTGAGGGACTTTTTGAGTCCCAAAGGTTATTTTGTGAGCAAAATTGATTGTGGCTTTGCAGAATCGCCATATATCCAACCACACTTTGATTACTGCGGAATCACCATAAGTCCCAATGCAACCAGGATGTTTGCGATGATACCAACAGCGATTGCGCCCACAGGCCCAA
The DNA here is from genome assembly GCF_036967045.1 of Bacillus sp. JJ1609. Lineage (NCBI taxonomy): Bacteria > Bacillati > Bacillota > Bacilli > Caryophanales > Bacillaceae > Bacillus > Bacillus sp. JJ1609. The sequence continues at coordinate 11,905 of NZ_JBALSS010000004.1, forward strand.
CTGCCATACGGACGATTGGGCGGCCCGCTACTTCATTCAGCAGGTAGAAGCCTGCGATAAAGAAGAAGCCAAATCCAGGAGCGATCGTGTTTGCTGCATTCGCACCGCCGATTAATAGAGCGACTTCGAGAATCTTTGTCATGGCGCTGCGGATATTTTCGCCAGAATTACGGACTCCAGGGTATTTATCTAGGAATCTAGCGATAGAGCTTAATAGCATGACTTCTCCGAAAATGATAATGACTCCGCCAATCAATGCTACCCAAACATTAGGTGAGAAAAGTCCAACAACGAAAATCAATGTGAAACCAACCGGGCTGTAAACACCCGTTGCGATTGCTGTACTTGCTACGAGCGGGATGAATCCCAGCGCACGGGCTGCAGCCGCGATTCCAGCGTCTGTATTTTTACCTTCAGCTAAAAGGTTCAGGGAAATCGGATCCCCTGCCATTACTGCAAGATTAGTAGCAGCGGCAATCAAGCCGCCGATGATCATGAAATAAACGACATTGCCCCTGATTTTTGCTACTTTGTCACTGAAGACAGCAGCTAAATCAATCGATGAGCCTTCTTCACGCTTTTCCTTCATTGCAAAAACTAATAAAAAGATCATTCCAGTTATAAGTGCCATACCTTCTTGGTTCAATGTAATCGCTGTGCCTGAAACCATTAATAGCTTGCTTGTGTTAAGCCATACTGCTAACTGCCTTACAAGAGCCGATACCAAAAATGTGATTACCCCTTTTTTCACGCTGAATTGCATTGCAACTGCAAGCGCAGGGAAAGCCATGAACGCTACAACAACCGGTGCGCCTACCTGTCCCATTGCATCAAGGAAATTCAATGGCAGGTGGTCAAACAATTTTACAAAACCTTCAAGCCCTACAAGCAAGCCAGCACCATATGCTCCGCCAATCACAGCTGCAGCTGGTGTTCCCCATTTATTTTTCGGCGTTAAAAGACCGATAATATCCGTTCCTAGCAAAATACTATGGACGAGGATGATACTCGCGGACAGCGTGAATGGTATCCCGAAGCCGATTACAAGTCCAAAGCTCATTGCAAATGCCGTGAAAGCTAGATCTCTTCGGGTAAGGGTTCCCTCTACGTGCTCCGAAACGATTGGCCGCAGTCCATCATTAAATACAGCAATATTTCTGTTTGCCAATACTGCTGCGACAGCACCGATCAAGACGATAAAAATCATTTCCATCTTTATTTTCCCCCTGCCTATTTATTCGTTTTTATTTTTTATAGCTTCTAAGATCATTGGTACTGCTGCTTCCTTATGGTCAGCTGTAAAACCGAATGCCACTTTACCTTCTGAGACAGCGCTTACAACCTTCTGTGTATCAGGCTTCCTTCCAGGCATGGAGACGGTCTCGCATTTTGGCTTTCCAACCAGGGCAATAGCCATTGCGAGCGCTCCTCCGCCGCCTGTATGGCAGGCACCAAGATAGTAATCAACTTGTCCAGTTTTAAGAGCCATTGCTGCATCAAGGTCGGATTTAATGACAGTCTCAATGCTGCTGTCAAATTCCTTTACTAAACTTTCAATCTCTTTTTTGTCAACTTGTCCGCCAATTACTATTTTCATTCGTTGTTTCCTCCTTCATTTTGCTGATATACATTTGAGTAATGAATCATTAAATAGTCCAGTTCTTCCGTTGGCAAAATACTTCCGTAAAGATTTTCGATAAAATTAACTTGTTGCACCACTTCTGAATAATACATAGATGTTTTTAATTCAGTGAGGATTTCAGGCATTGGAGCTCCGATTTCTTCACCCCTTTCAATTCTTGTAATTGCCGTTGACAGGTGGGTAAACAGCATCTCTGAATTTGGGATATCTTCAGTATGCAGAGCTTGCTGAAGATGTATGAATGCCCGGGTAGTAAGCTCAGCAGATCGAAAAGAAATGACATTGTTTTCAGCGAGGATTTTTAATCTTTCTTTTAATTGAATTAAGTTCATTTAGATTTTCCCTCCAGTATACAGTATTTAGTATATTAAGATTACAAAGAAACCAGAACTTCAGTTTCTTAGTAATGAGGATACTTTTTACCTGAGACTACTTCCTGCTGGATATGGATTACTTCCTTTGTGTCCAGCAGTTCAAGCTGCTCTTTTATTCTTGCACGGGATGTTTCTACGATCATTGCTGCTGTTGTTGCCTTTGCGGCAATTTCTCTTGCTTTTGGCGAATAAAAATCTGATAACGGGAAGGTTTGCAATGTTTTTTCTTCATCCGCATTCCACACGGCCGCATCGATGATTCCTTTCGTCAGCATCGAGAAAAGCTGCATATATCCGGCCTCTACGAGCTCAACCTTTTTTCCTTCACACTCCAGCAAAGTGATTTCAGCCTGGTCAACGGATGAATAGTCAATCCCAACCTTCATTCCATCTTCAATCTTTGAGAAGCGTTTATTTGAAAAAAAGATTTTATGGGAGGTTACATAGGATCCTGGACCGAATGTTTTATTGATTTCTAGACCTTCAAACTTTGTGATGGCTTCTTCTGCTGCTAGGAGCGACATGATGGCGAAGTCATAGCGTCTGGATTTAAGGGCTTCAACACGCGGAATTGCCCCTCTCATATAGGCAAGGCCAGTTCTTTTGTTGATTTTTTCAAGCATCTCGATAATTCCCGTTGCAAGCCCTTCATATTTACGCGAGTATGGCAGGGGCATAACGCCGATGACCGGGCCGATGCCAGCAATCTCGTAAAGCAGATTGAGGTCCCTTTTTAACAGGAATGTACCTAGATGCCCTCGCGATTCAAGCTTGATTGCCCGCATATCTTCAAGGACCTTCAAAGCCCCCTGGACCGTACCCCTTCCAAGTGCAAGCTTCTCCGTAAAATCACTTACCCGCGGAATCCTTTGTCCAGCGGAAATATCAATCAATTCCCTGGCGATATACCTAGCTGCTAAACCATTCTTAGAATATAAACTCTCATCAATTCGACTCATACCACACAACCTCGACATCAATATACAATTTTCTGTATATTAAGATTATAACGAACACAAATTCAATTAACAAGGGAAATTCATAATAAGAGAGATGAAGGCTTTTACGCACCAACGCGCCGGGGGTCAGACCCCCGGCGCGTTAATACTTTAAAGGACTGGGGGTCTGACCCCCGGCGGAGTAAAGCGGTAAAGGGATAAAATGTTGAGGTTCAAAAAAAAGCAAATGGCGGCTTCTAGGCGCATCCATTTGCTTTGTTTATCTTAATAGAGTATTTTTTAAGTCGTTTTTTAAGTCTTCGACTATTTTCTGCACTGTCATTTCTTTCTCGTTCATGCCTTTTTCATATGCTTTTTTTATTGCATCAAAAAAGAGTTCCTGATTATACTCCGCCTGTTTCATCTGTTGTTCCAATGACAAGGACCTCCTGAATTCAATATAAACATTTTATATAAAACTAGAATAATTGTAAATAGAATTCCAGTTAATATATTTGTGAACAATTTTCTACTATTATAGTAGAAGACCTTTTCATGCGTATTACAGTGAGGTTACAAATAACTGACCTGCTAGCTTCAAGGATTTAATAACTTTCTTGCTTTAATTTATGAAAATCAATTCTTAAAAGCCACTAATTTCACCTAATCTTCAAAAAATGGACTCTTAACCTCAAAGGAATCCAAGTTCAATCTATTTACCTCATTGAGCAAATAAATAAACATGGCAAATAACTGGATATACAAACTGCACCCAATTAACGCATTAACCCGCTGGGGGTCAGACCCCCAGCGGGTTAATGCGTTAGTGCGATGGGGCACAGCCTTCTTTATTAGTAGACGAATAACATGAGTACTGTAGTGAGTGCTCCAACCCAGATTGCGAGCAGGAAGCAATAACCCATGATATGACGGATATGAAGTCCGACGACACTTAGGATAGGCAGGGCCCAAAATGGCTGGATCAAGTTGGTCCAGGCATCTCCCCAGCCAACAGCCATGGCAATGGTTGCAGGGTCTACACCTAATGCCATCCCTGCAGGAACTTGAAGCGGTCCTTGAAGCGCCCATTGACCTCCGCCTGAAGGAGCTAGCATATTGACTACACCTGCTGACCAATACGTAAAGATATCAAACGTTTCTTTATTTGCCACTGATGCCATACCATCGATAATTGCCTGGCCAAGCCCAGAGCTTCCCAGCAATGCAATAATCCCTGCATAGAATGGGAATTGCAAGATGATTGGTGATGTAGAACCAGCAGCTTCTTTAAAAGCTTCTCCAAATTGCCCTAGGGACCTATGGAATAGAAGTCCGAGTGACAGGAACATGATATTGATTATATTTAAGTCTAAGTCACGGCCATTGATAAATTCGTTCACAACATAAATAAGACCTATTGCTCCTGTGAGGATTCCGAGGATCGGAGTTCTCTCCAATTTTAGCGCTGGAGTATTTTCCTCGACTTCATCCGTTTCCTTTTTCTTAGGTGAAACTTCTCTGGCAACATAAGGCTTAATGTTTGTCTTTGGAGCCATCAGACAGATGATTACCGGCATCGTTAGGAATAGAGCTAGAAAAATAATTATGGTTGAAAAGCTGAAGATGGTTTCGGATGTTGGGATTACCCCCATTACTTCTGCTAAAAAGTGATCCTTTGTTGCTACAGTCAAACCAATCGAGCTGGAAAGACCAGCGGTGTATAAAACCGTTGGCGAGTAGGCTGCGGCAACAAGAAGTGGAAAATGGGCATTTTGATTTCGCTTTCCGACTTCACGCACGAGAATTGCTCCAACTACAACTGCTAGACCCCAGTTAATGTAATAAGCAATAGCCGTAACAGTAAATGTTAAAACATATGCTTTATTCGGGGTGTTCGCAAGGGAGGCAAGAGATTCAAGTCCTCTTTTAACAAAAGGAACAGATGCTAATACCATACCTGTCATCAGGAGAAGAACCATCTGCATAGTGAATGCAAGATACACCCAGAAGCCATCCCCAAACGATTTCACCAGTGTGATCGGTTCCGCAGGATTGGTGAGAAAGCCAACAATAAAGACGAACAGAGTGAGAAGCACCGCTATGACGAAAGCATCAGGCAAAAAACGTTGTACTCCTCTTGATAAACGATCAGCAATTGAAGATAACAAAATATCACTCCTTTCTATTGTTTATACAGTATATTTTCACTTGCACAAAACATGTCCCAAAATATGGATTGCTGCTTGTAGTTCCCCTTTAACGCATTAACCCACTGGGGGTCAGACCCCCAGCGGGTTAATGCGTTAGTGTGTTGGGGAGTGCTCAGAACGTGCGTCTAATATTGTTTTAACACGCGTTTTGCCCCTACATATTTTGTTTTCCAGTATTTTGAGTCCATGGATTGAATGGAGACTCCCTTTGAGACTGTAACAGCGATGAAGTTGCCTTTTTCCAGATAGATCCCTACGAATGAAACGCCTTTACCGTTAGTATTAAAGAACACTAAATCGCCTTCTTGAAGATCCTTTATGGTCACGTTCTCGCCTACTTTATATTGTCCCTGAGACGTACGCGGCAACTTTATATGTGCAGCAGAGTCGTCATAGATAAATTGAGTGAAGCCAGATGCATCGAAACCTTGCTTTGGTGTCTTACCGCCCCACTTGTATTTCACACCTTTATAAAGCTTTGCTACCTCTGCTACCTCTTGACCCCAAGATACGCTCGCTTCTGCTTTTTGCTGCCATGTACCTAAGAAAACCATTGCCGCCAATGCAAATATTCCAAGCCCAATAAAAAACCGTTTTGCTACTGCATCCATTTTTCATGCCCCCGATTGTTTATATGTTTTGCTTTACACAATGTTAGTCGGAGGATTTTTACCTTTCGTTTCAAACTTTTGCACGACAATAAATTTGGCTTGTTTTTACAAATTCATGCCGAAAAAGATTGACTGAGCGTACTTTTCGTCTATCAAACTACCTTTAAGTACCTTCCCTAAGCTGAAATTCGACAAAATTCTACTTTTAGCTGCTAAGCATCTTGGTAATTTGTAGAAATTTAGTTTGTTTCATTTTTTAAAAAAGGCGGTATAAGAGGATTAAGAAAACAAAATCCAAAAAAATACATTACACTAAAGGAGTGTTTTAAATGAAAGTCAAAGCAGGAAGCTGGAGCATGTTAAGTCAGGAACAGAAACTAATGTTATTAGAAGTAATCAGCAATAAAGCACGAAAGCCAAAAGAAAATGATTAATAAGCATCGACTAAAAAACGGTGCCTGACTTCCAGCGCTTTAAGCTTCATCGCGACTGGGGTCAGGCACCGTTATTTTATTCCACAATCTCCGCCTCATTTTTTGATACACTATAAGGCAATTAATTTTTGCTCCTCTTATAAAAGCGATTCCTCCACCACCCATTAAAAGCTAGAAACCTCAAGAATAAATTCCCTTACAAAACCGTTTCACTTTAACACATCACCGCGCCGGGGGTCAGACCCCCAGCGAGTTAATGCGGTATAGTAATAAATCGATTTCCTATTTTTTATAATTTTGGTAAATTGATAAACTTATGTAAATGTTGTTCCGTCTAAATAGTAAACAATTGTGCATCATGTGTGCTAGGGAATGGGGTGAGATCATGGAACACCATGAAACGATTAATCAACTGATGACTGAACAGGGGACTCGGGTTCTTCATTTGGCTTATTCCTATGTCAGGAACAGGCAAACTGCTGAGGACTTAACACAGGAAATTTTTATTAAATGCTATGAGAAACTGGATACTTTTAAGGGCGATTCATCCCTTCATACATGGCTTTACCGGATTGCCTCGAACCATTGCAAAGACTATTTAAGGAGCTGGCACCATCGGAAGATTCACGTTAGCGGCTATTTATCTTCCCTTTTAACAGGTTCACAGGCTAGTCCGGAAAAACAAATCATGGATCAGGCTGAAAACCAGGAGCTTGCGGATGCTATGTTTCTGCTCCCTATGAAATACCGTGAAGTCATTTTCTTATTCTATTATCAGGAATGCTCACTAAAAGAAATCAGTGAAATCTGCAATCTAAACATTAATACTGTGAAATCACGCCTTACCAAAGCCAAGAACTTGTTAAAGGATCAATTAATAGAAAGAGGTGAGAATTATGGAGAACCAAATCAAGAATCTAAAGGAAAATCTCTCAAAGGGAGAATTGGCTGATTATATTTTTACCGAAAATATGAGGATGACTGTTCTTGAAAATACGAGTAGCCGTGCCAGCCGCAAAAGGTCTGGATTTGCCTTTTCGACTGTTGTTCCAAGGAGTTTAAGCTTGGCTGCTGTCCTGCTATTTTCAGTAGGTATATATTATATTGTCAACAACAGCCTGCAGGATCAGGCTAACCCTGTGCCTAATCCTGGACGTAGCCCTGATTCGGATTTAATTTTACCTCAGCCAGGAAATGATACAGAAATCGTTAAGGAAAAACCTACACTTGTGAATCCCTCCTATATTCCTGCGGGTTATGTTTTTAAATATACACGCACGAAAGAGAATACGTACGAGCATTTTTATGTAAAAGAAACCAATGAAAACGAATATTTCACTTACGGAATGCAGGAAGGTATGCCAGAAATTAAAGGTGAGTTGGAGAAAGAAATTGAACTGGCTGACGATTTAACAGGCCAGGTCTATCAAATTACTGAGGACCACCAAGTGCTAATGTGGCAAGATGAGGGCTTTTACCAGACCGTTGAGCAGTTTGGAGAAATGAGTGATATTGATTTTTATAAAATTGTGCAGTCTATATTAGAAGCTAAAGGACACACCGTGCTGCTGGATCAATATATCAGCGAGTTGGAAGGAGTTCAAAAGTCTGAAGAAGAGGCAAAAGCAAGAATGGCTTTTGACGAAGATAAGGCGGTCGCTTTACTAGAAAAATACAAAACCGTAATGGACGAGGCTTTTGCGGATTCCCATAACACCAATGATTTTAAATTCAAAGCGTATAACACGAAAGAAGATTTTTACGCATTATTTACAGATTTCGTGTCAAGGGAACAAGTCGAAGCTACTTTTAGTTTCAGGGTGAAAGAAAAGGCGGATGGCTTATACAACCTGCCTATGGATGGCCCACCCATTTTCTGGCCAGAGAACCCTTACCTTTTCGAAAAAATATCAGATACAGAATACCAACTGACCCAGTTCCAGGACAGCGACTTGAACGGAAAACAAAACCTCATTTTCCTATTCAAATACGAAACAGACAAATGGATCATCGAAGACATCCAAGTCATTCAACAATAATAAAGAACGCCAATGCAACATCGCATTAAAGCGCTGGGGGTCTGACCCCCGGCGCTTTAAAGTGTTAGAGCGACGGGCTGTATGACCCTCTTTTTATTATGCTGGAGTGATGACAAGCACTATGCTGCGGAGTATAATTGGAGCAAAAGGAGGTGAGAAAAATGGAGGAAATTCTACAGCAAATTATGAAACGATTTGATTCAATAGACAATCGTCTAGACTCTA
>NZ_JBALSS010000004.1:20412-94389 GCF_036967045.1 Bacillus sp. JJ1609
GCCTAGACTCTATGGACAACCGTTTATCAGGCGTTGAGGAGGGACAAAAGAGCTTACTTAGAGAGCAAGGTGAAATGCGTAAAGAAGTAGCTTTTTATTATGGCAGCCTAATGAGGAAGCTGGATGAAACAAAATTAGAGCTATCTAGTGAGTTAAAGCATGTTTCTACTATCCAGAAGCAACACCAGGATGTTTTAGAGATACTAAACGATAGGCAGCAGTAGGAATTCACACCACATGTATCCCCTAAGACAATCCTCAACCTATAGTCCACTATCAATTTCTTTTCATTTTTTAAGTCTATTTGTTCGGTTCATATAAAGCATACACTTTAACGCATCACCGCGCCGGGGGTCTGACCCCCACCGCATTAACGTGGAAAAGGAGAGGCATTTGCCTCTCCTTTTTATTTCTTCACTATAAAAATTAGTGTTTGAAGAATCCTACCATGATGGATTTGAAGATGTCTTTTTTGGTTTCTTGTTTGAATGTTTTATTGGCTATGGTGTTTGGTTTTAGTTTGCTGAAGAATGGGTCGCCAGCTTTTTGGACTTTTTCCGGGTTATTGACGACGAGTTCGCCTGGTTTTGCGCCTTTTTGCACTTCGACTTTTCCGCCTAGGTTCATGCCTTTGTCAATTTTGCGTTTCTCCACTTTTCCAGCTTTATTCAACACATAGATATAGCTTGCGTTCTTCGTCTTCTTCACTGATTCCGCAGGAACGATCGCGGCGTTGCGCACTTGATCGGTGATGACGGAAACAGCCACGTGCGTACCCTTTACAAGATTCACTTGATCTCCGGTAAGCTCGACTTCATACGGGAAGCGGCTTTCCTTTTTAACCGAAGGATCCTGTTCTGGATAGTTCGCGATTTTGGTCAAAGTGCCTTTTACGTTTCCCTTGACCAAATCAGATTTAACATTAACCTCCATGCCCGCTTGGACTTCCTTCAGGTCTTTTTCGGTAAAAGCTCCTTCGACCTTTGGGCTGTCCGAAATAATCGTTAGGATTGGGTTCTTCAAATCATAGTTAATGTTTTTCACAGTCCCCGCAACTTCACTGTTAATGCCGAGCTGGTCGCTGCCATTCTGCGAGTTAAGAGTGTTATCATATTGCTGGATTTCCGAAGTGATCCTGGTTTTCTCGCTCTTCTTGTCATATATTTCTTTTTCAATCGAAGCATTCACAAGATCCTGCGAAGACGTTCCGGTCCCCGTTGTCCCGTCCCCGCTTACAGGCAAGCTGTTATCCGTAGCAGATTCTGAAACAGACAGTAAATACTCCAGCTGCTGGATTTGTTCATCGATCAAAGCCGATTCCCTGACAAGCTGGTTCTTTTCGGCCTCCAGCTTTTGCCGGTCCGCATCGTTCCCATCGGAGGCATATTCATACAATGGGCTGCCTGTGTCGACCTGGTCGCCTTCTTTTACAAGGAAGTTTTTAAAACCGCCTGGGGTGTCATTATAGTAGACTTGATGCTCCTCAACTGGTGTGACGACGCCATCGGCATTCAGGGTTTTCGTCAAATCTTCTTTTCCAGTCGCTGTCCATTTATTAATATAAGAAGAGCGCACCGCTTTGCTGTCGTCTTTTAATGCTAAGTACAGATTTCCCGAGACAAATAGAATGCCTGCAGATAATAGAATTGCTGTCTGTTTTTTCATATGGTGCACCTCCCTTAAAGAATTTTCTCAAATTGGACGAACGAAAAGAGCGCTGAGAACAGCCAGAACACGAGATTGATGCCGATGACCATCAATAAGACCATTCCCGGTTTTTTGCCGGTCAGCATTTTTACATACTTAAATTCTATGAAAATAGCCCACACTTTAAATAGAGAAATAGCCGCAAGGAAATAGATGATAAAGTCATTTCCAGTTATATATTGGGCGATGACGCCAAGCGAGAACGGTGAGGATGTTTTAATTAGACCGAGCGTGGTTGCAAGCGGAATAATGATAACTTTTTCCAGCAGCAAGATCGGCAATACAAATTGCTGGACCGTCACAAATTTTTTCAGGCCGATGTCGGACAGTGTCCAAAAGAACAATGCCGGTATGAAGATTATCGCTGCGCCGTAAAAAAGACCCCAGATGATCTGGCCAAACATGAACAGCAATTTATGCAATTCATAGTTTTCCCGCGAAATGGCGGTCAAATTTTTTGATAGATATTCAGACCCGATGCCAAAATAGGCACTGATGCCAAAAATCAGGCCGCTTAGCAGGACGAGCATCGTCGTATTCTTCCAAACTCCGGGTACATACTCAGAATCTCGTAGCTTATATGTATATAGATCAGGATAAAAAAGGCCGCGAAGCACGGGCATTCGGTTATTCATTTTATGTCCCCCAGATTCTTTCTTGTATAGTACATTTTATATGATAAAAATCAAAAACTGAAATGAAAACAGGATATTTTGTGGAAATTTTTTTAAATATGTCACAAAATGGGATGCACCATTTTCTGTATTCAACAAATTCCCCACAATTCCCTTCCCCATTTTTCAAAATCAAACATCCCCACTCCTCTAACAACTCATTTTTGGGTATAATAGAAGAATATGTTTTTTTCGGATTTTTTGAATGATTGTACAAACACGTGTTGAAGGGTCCGCTGCTTATAACAGCTGGATTTTACAAAAAATCAGCGGCTTCTATGGCCGATTGATGTTGTGAGAACGGAGGAATGGTTGTGGCTGTCATACCTGAGAATCAGGCACCAATTTTAAAAGAAGCCGCCTCAAAATTGAATATGCTACTGAAGCCTGAGGTCGAGGAGGATTCACGCCTTGTCCAAAAAGGGCTAATGCTTTATCGCCAAGGGACGGTCCACCATCTGAAATATATGGTGAAGTCCATCTGGGCAACGGTCCAGGATGTGACACCTGTCCGCGTCTACATAAATGTTGCAGACCCGCAGGAAAGCAGCTGCACCTGCCCTGCCAATTCGTTTTGCCGCCACCGGCTCGCCGCTTTCTTCCAGGCTTACAGTGATGTAGCGAGCGTTGGCGACTGGGTCGAAGCCTGGCGTAAGCCTGCCAAAGAGTCACTGAACGCGGAAAAATGGGGGCTGCAGAAGGCAAAGGATCTTGTGAAAAAGGATACTCGTAACAGCCATGATTACGAGCAGTGGATTGCTTCTTTTACAGAAAGTTTTGAGGAAATCATGAAGGGTCAGGGTGATCCGAAACCTTATGTCGTACCGGGATTGTTCCGGACTTATGTTCGTCGGGTTGAGGTTTCCGCCCCGCTTGAAGCTGTTTGGAAAAATCTATATATGATCGCTGCTGCTGTTTATTCGTTTAATTTGCTTTCTGAACTGGCCTGTGAGCTTGGCCACGATGACGATGTGACGATCGACCGGTATTATCGCCCGCTTTTCGAGGATTTGTTCAACGATGCCGAGGACTATATCAACCGGGTAGCATTCAATACAATGCCGTTTTCGTTTGATGCTTTTCTGGAAAAAATTAAGGATGAATCAACTGGATTGACGATTCCTGATTCTGCCTCAGGCTATGAACGGATTGATTTATACAGGCTTTTATGGGAAAAATTATTTAAAAATACCGCCTGGCGTGATGATGAGCGTGCGCGTCTTGAGGCATTTGGTGATGGAAAACGGGATATCAGTGAAGAAATCGCTCTTATCCATCAGCTGATTCTGGCTAAACAGGATCAGGATGCTTTGAAAAGATTTTCGGGTTTATCTGTTGGGTCTCTTCCATTTTTGTTTTACTGGCTTGATGGATTCCGCAGGTCGCGCGAGTGGAGCCGGATGGCGCCATTCATCGAGTATCTCGTCCAGCAGCTGCGGAATTATTTGAAGCATCTTGGAGAGTATTACACGTGCAAAAAATTCACCCGCTATGCTTTGAAGCTTGTTGGGGCTTATACGAGGGAAATCGGGCGCGGCGAGCTGTATGACCGTGCGCTCGCGCAAGCAATGCCATACAGCTTTTACGAATATGAGGATGCTTTGTTTGAAAAACGCCAGTATGAGCAGTGGAGCGAGCTGTACTCCTACTTCGGGTTTGAGTACAATTCGATTTCGAATGAGCGAATCAAGGTGCTGGTGAAAGAAGCGCCGGATGTTTTGATCCCGCTCTATCACCAGATGATCGGCGACCTCGTCGAAATGAAAAACCGCAGCAGCTATAAACAGGCAGCCCGCCTGCTGAAAAAACTGCGGACAGTTTATAAGAAATTAAAACGCATGCCCGAATGGGAAGTTTTCTTCGATAAATTACTCGTTAGAACAAAAAGACTCCGCGCATTCCACGAAGAATGCACCCGGAGCAAACTCATAGAAGTTGCAGAAGTAGAATAGATCGTGTTGATATTAACGCTTTAAAGCACTGGGGGTCAGACCCCCAGTACGGTGATGCGGTGAAGTGCCGGGGGTCTGACCCGCGGCGCGGTGGTGTGTTAAAGCGATGGGGGCTAACCCTTGGGGAGGTGTTTGGATGCTTGAGATTAAGCAGATTCGGATTGGTGTGATGCCTGTTACTGGCGGGCGTTATTTTTTGAGTGCTGAGGATTTTGATGGTTTTGACCTTCAGACATCGGTGTGGAAGAAGCTTTTGTTTTTCCGCCATAAGGAAAGCTATTACGGGACGATGGTGGAGAGTGATAAGTGGGGCGTTACGGAGGGTGTGACGCTGAGCGCATGGCAGCTAGTCACCCTGTTCGGTGAGGAGAGCTTCAACAGGCTTGTTGAATGGGAATGGGATGAAATTGGCGACATCTGCCTTTCCACTGCCCATGCTGTCTACGATGCAATCCTCGCGAAGGAATGGCACCCGGATTTCTCACAGCTTGATGCCGAGGATTTTCGCTGGGCGCTGCCTGCGAGTGTGCTCGATGAGTTCCATGAGCCCTTCTGGGATGAAACGATTAAGGTAAAAGAAGAGTCCATTTCCGTTCGCGCATTTGCTGAGGACCTATTCCACAATGCTCTTGAATCTTATTTCCATGAAAATGAGACGATGAAATATCTGCTTGGCGACAAGCTTGACGTCCTTCGGAATAAGCAGCTTTCTGCGCAGCAGCTGGCTGCATATTTTGATGAAGACCGCTGGCTTGAATGGATTGGCCTGAAGGAAAGTCCGGCACCTTTTACTATCGGGATGCGCCTTGAGGAACCGCTCGATGATCTTGGTGACTGGAAACTAGGTTTATTTTTGCGCGGGAAAAATGAAGCGATGCTGATTGATGCAGGTGATTATGAAAGCTATCCTGCTGGCTGGGATGATTTTAGCGAGTTTGTCGAGAATGAAGAAAAGCGCCTGGCGAACATTTTCCCGTGGATCGCTGATGATGATGAGCCTGAGGCACGCCTTAAGTCCAGCCTTACAGAGGATGAAGCGTGGATGTTCCTGACCGAAGCGAGCGAGACGCTGATTGCACTTGGCATTGAAATCCTCCTCCCGTCGTGGTGGGAAGCGGTGAAGAACACAAACTTGAAGGTGAAAGCTCGCCTGAAGGGCCAGACTGGCTACCGCCGTTCGTTTGTCGGCTTGAATGCAATGCTCGATTATGATTGGCGCTTCTCGATGAATGGTGTTGACTTAAGTGAGGATGAATTCCAGCGCCTTGTGAATGAAAAACGCAGGCTTGTGTACTTAAAGGGCCGCTGGATCAAGCTCGATCATGGCTTCATCCGCCAAATTCAAGACTTGATGAAAAAAGCGGATCAGGAAGGTTTGCATATTCGCGACCTGCTGCAGCAGGAGCTGGCAGAGGATGACGGTGAGGATGGAGACGGACTTGATGATCCTCGCGCATTCGCAAAAATCCAGATTGAGCTTAACCGCCATTGGAAGCAAATGATGAAGCAGTTGTCGGAGACGAAGGAAATACCAGATTCGCCGGTGCCAGTCAGCCTGCAGGGTGAGCTCCGCCCCTATCAGAAACTTGGGATGAACTGGCTGCTGTTCTTGCGAAAGTATGGATTCGGTGCTCTGCTCGCAGACGACATGGGTCTCGGGAAAACAATTCAGCTTATTTCTTATTTACTCTCTGTAAAAGAACAGGAAAACGATGGTCATCCTGCGCTAATCATTTGCCCTACTTCCGTTCTTGGCAATTGGCAAAAAGAAGTCGAACGTTTTGCACCTGATTTGAAGGTCCACCTTCACTACGGTCCGTCCCGCTTAAAGGGCACAAATTTTACCGAGGAAGCGATGGCATCGGATATCGTTCTGACATCTTACGGCCTGACGCACCTGGATTTCGAGGATCTTGAAGTTGTGGAATGGAGCAGTGTGGCGATTGACGAAGCACAGAATATTAAAAATGCGGATACGAAGCAGTCGCGTGCCGTTCGCAAACTGAAGGGCAAGCACCAGATCGCCCTAACCGGTACGCCGATGGAAAATCGCCTGTCAGAATTGTGGTCGATCTTCGACTTCACTAACCGCGGCTACCTCGGCAGTGCCGGCCAGTTCCAGAAGCAATTCATCTTGCCAATTGAAAAGGAAGATAAGAAGGAAAAAATCGTCCAGCTTCAGTCGCTGATCAAACCGTTCCTGTTAAGACGGACGAAGAAGGATGAAGATGTTGCGCTGAACCTGCCGGATAAGGTGGAACAGAAGGAGTATTGCCCGCTTTCCGCTGAGCAGGCTTCACTTTACGAGCAGCTTGTTAAGGATACATTCGCGCAGATCGAGCAGTTATCTGCCTTCGAGCGCAAGGGCTTGATTTTACAGCTGCTGAGCAGGCTTAAGCAGCTTTGCAACCACCCTGCACTTTATTTAAAAGAAGCAGACCCAAAGCATTTGATCGACCGCTCAGCGAAAATGGAAAAGATGATCGAGCTTGTCCGCGCTGTGCTTGATCAGGAGGAAAGCTGCATCATCTTCACCCAGTACATCGGTATGGGCGAGATGATTCAAGCCGCTTTGAAAAAGGAATTCGGCATCGATGTTCCATTCCTGAACGGCAGCCTGCCTAAAGCGAAGCGTGATGAGTTGATTGCCAAGTTCCAAGACCGTGAGTTCCCGGTATTCCTGCTTTCACTAAAGGCTGGCGGAACAGGCCTGAACTTGACTGCTGCCAACCACGTTGTCCATTATGACCGCTGGTGGAATCCTGCGGTTGAAAACCAGGCAACGGACCGCGCCTATCGGATTGGCCAGAGCCGGTTCGTGCATGTTCATAAGCTGATCAGCACTGGAACACTTGAGGAAAAAATCGATGCCATGCTTGAGAAGAAGCAGTCTTTGAACGACCAGATCATCCAGAGCGACAGCTGGATCACCGAGCTGTCCACGGAAGAGCTGCATGATTTGGTGTTTTTATCATAAAGAGAACCAGCGCCCCCCAGGTGCTGGTTTTTTCATTTTCTTCAGAACAGAAAAAACCGGCTTACCAAAGCCGGTATGAAAGTTGAGGGTATATTGGAGATCTTTTATTGATTCTCTCTATTAAAGATTTTTAAAGAAGTTATTCCGGGGATATCTATTGCAGTTCATCGATTGGAGTACTCTCTTTTGCTATACATGGAGTTTGGTTTTGGTGGTTCGGCGATGAATGAGTAAACGCGGTTGAATTGTTGTTCTTTAGCGGCTAATTCGAGCTGCCTGACCTTCTTAGTTAGTTCATCGACTCTCTCATTTGTTTTGCCTACCATTTTGATCAGGCTGACCAGCAGCTTTTCAAGGGATTCATTTTCACTTGTCAAAATGGAAGCTCCTCTCTTTCCCTCTCCACTGGCGGCGCAAAACTTTCAACTTTATGTTGGGTGTTTTCCTTAATTGGCTTTGAACTCAAAAACCTTACTCCTTCGGCAACTACCTCTGTAACATAAACTCTTTTGCCTTCCTGGTTCTCATAATTGCGGGTCTGAATCCGCCCCGTCACTCCGATGACCGAGCCCTTCCTGCAATAGTTAGAGGTATTTTCAGCTGTTTTGCCCCAAAGTGTACAGTTGACAAAATCAGCGTCAATTTCCCCGTTGGGATTTTTGTAATGCCTGTTTACCGCAAGTGTGATGTTTGTGACTGCTTTTCCATCCGGAGTCCATTTCAGCTCCGGATCTCTTGTCATTCTGCCTACTAGCGTAACTTGATTTATCACCTT
This sequence comes from Bacillus sp. JJ1609, assembly GCF_036967045.1. Lineage (NCBI taxonomy): Bacteria > Bacillati > Bacillota > Bacilli > Caryophanales > Bacillaceae > Bacillus > Bacillus sp. JJ1609. Next base: position 28,498 of record NZ_JBALSS010000004.1, read on the forward strand.
ATCAACTCCTTTCTCGGTTATATCCAAATCATATTCCTATCCGTTTTCGGAGTAAAATGACGAAAATGCATGTTTTCGTCTTAAAAATAATCACCCACAGCATTTTTACCGCTGATTTTTCAGTTTTCAACAACCCGCTTATGCCGAAAACTCACTTTCCGCCTTTTCGGGAATTTTTTTTCGACAATCATGCTTTTTTTCGTTTTCTATTACCATTGTGTTATAATTTGGACAAGTATTACGGGAGGTGGTTGACATAAAGACCTTTAAGTTGATCTCAATGCAGCTTGCTGATGATGATGCTTTATTGGATATCGATATGGAGGACGGCCTTATTATCAACAAAGAGGATGATAAGGGAACATGGCTCGTGGAGGTTTTTACCGACCACAAATATATCCCTTATTTTGAAGATGCCTGCGCGAATGATAAAGAAATCATCGTTCAAGTCGTCATCACTAAGCGGGAAAATGATCCTGCTTCATTCTCGACAAAAGTATGCTGCGTCAAAAAGCTTAAGAAACATGCAAGCATCCTTCTGACCGGAAAATTGACAAAACCAAAGAGCGATTACCCAGAAAAACTATTGGAGCACTTGATCGATAATGGCTTCACTGGTGACCAATTATTAGCTGAATTCAAACAAAATATTGTTACAAGGCCAAAGATTGCTCTGCCTAAAAAAGTATAATCCGACTCCAGCTGAATGAATTTAGCTGGAGTTTTTTTGTTAAACGTGTTTTGTTGTTTGACCGATCAGGATTTTCCAGCGAAATGGAAAACGTAGAAATTATCAGGATTTTCGAAGAAATTATCGTTAAAACTGTAGAAATTAATAGGATAACTGTAGAGATAAATTCATTTTTCGTAGAGATTATTCAAATTTTCGTAGAAATTAAATGTAAAAGCCTAAAAATCAATGGCAAACCTAAAACGTTGAAATGAAGAAAGGGCCTCAACAAATAAAAACGGGCAGGAATCCCCCGCCCTCTAGCCAATTATTCGTCTTTGTTATCTTTGTCGTTCATGTCTCTTTGGTCTTCAACAGCATCTTCACCTGGCTCATTGTTGTCCTTCATCATGTCGCCATCGTCATCTGTGTTGACATCCGGAGTGTCGGGAGCATTGTCGTTATTATCATCGATCACACCATTGTCATCGACATTTCCGTTGTTATCATTCATATCGTTGTTGTCTGCTGGGTTCTCGACATCCACATCATCATTTGGAGGCGGTTCCTGGTCATTATTCGCGCAGCCAGCAAGGAACATTGCTGATAGCAATGAGCCACCGATTAACATTAATAGCTTTTTCTTCATGAGTAAAAGCCCCTTTCATGTAGTAGGTTTTTTAAGACCTGTTGCACGGGTCTGCTGTTATATTGCCCACTCGCTAAAAAAACTTGCATGATTTTAAAATAATTTTGCATTTTTATGACAGCGGGCTGTTGCGCTGATTTCATATTTTATCCATACAAAAAACCGAACCAAAAAGTCTCCTTCTTAGTTCGGTTAAATTCGTGCTATTTGTATTTGTTTATTTAATCGCAAAGGTAATTTCTGCTTCGCAAGCAAGTTCTCCATCCACAGTGGCGATTGCTTTGCCTTTTCCGATTGGTCCGCGCAGCTTGACCATTTCAACTTCAAGACGAAGCTGGTCGCCTGGTTTTACTTGTCTTTTGAAGCGGCAGTTGTCGATTCCGGCAAAGAAGCCGATTTTCCCGCGATTTTCTTCAAGCTTCAGAACAGCTACTGCTCCTACCTGAGCAAGCGCTTCGACAATCAATACACCAGGCATTACTGGGTAATCAGGAAAATGCCCATTGAAGAATTCTTCGTTGGCAGTCACGTTTTTTATACCAACAGCCCTTTTTCCCTCTTCTATCTCTAAAATTTTATCAACCAGCAAAAATGGATACCTATGTGGAATGATTTCTTTAATTTGTGTAATATCAAGCATTTTTAGTACCTCCTATTAATATTAGGTGCTTATCTACCATTGTACTAAAAAACATAATAAAAAAGGAAGGGAAATTCCCTTCCATCCTAATTATTCTTTATTCACCAGATCCACAATATGAGTCCAGGTTGATTTTTCAAATATATCTTTTGCTTCCCCGCCGCCCATGATGGCATATCCGAACATTGCGCCAAGCATAATGCTGGCACCCAAAAGGATGAGGACAATAATAATCCGAAGCCAGATCGGAATAAGGCGAACCCGGATTCTTTTCTTTTTTTCGCGTGTTTTCTTTTCTTTTTTCACTTGTTCACGCGTTGTTGCTTCATGATTATTTTTGTTCAAAGCCATTTTGTTCTTCCCCTCTTAACGGATGCCGTTCACCAGTCCAAGCATTTGGTCAGCCAGTGTAATCGTCTTGGCATGGAATTGGTAGCCTCGCTGGACATTGATTAAATCCGTCATTTCTTTGCTCATATCGACATTTGATTGCTCAAGAACACCCTGCTGGATGGAAACCTGATTTCTTAATGGTCCAGTCAATTCTGTAAGGATGTCCGCTTCAGTAACTCCAAGGCCATTCAGGTCAGCTGGAAGTCCAAGCAAATTGCCGCCTTTTTGCTCTAAAAATTGCGGCTTCTTCACTAATACTACACCAAGATTCACTTCCTGGCTCGTACCATCATACATTTCTGCTGAAAAATTGCCTGTTTCATTGATTTTGAAGCTTTTTACATTGCCGGTAATGGTAATGGGCTGATTGTTTTCGTCGAGGATGGCATGGCCGTCACTGTTGACAAGCATCGTCTCATTATCGGAAATAGGTGATAAATAAAGCGCGCCATTCCGAGTTAAATTCAAACTGGTGCCGCCATTTTCATTTTGGACCATTACCCGGTAAAATTGTCCTTCAGCAGTAAACGCAGTGTCCAAAGCACGGTCCGTTGTTTTCAAGCTTCCCTGGGTCATAATCAACTGAGTCTGGCCTAGCCTTGCGCCTGTACCCTGACGGACGTTGAAAGGTGTCTGGCGATTCCGTTCCAGCGCATCATTAGGCTGATTGCGGAATTCCTGCACCAGCAAATCGGTAAAAGATGCATCACGGCGCTTATAGCCTGCTGTATCAATATTCGCCATGTTATGGCTGATCATATCCATCTGCTTTTGCAGCTGGGAAAGTGAATTTGTAGCCGTAATCATCGTTCTGTTCATATTTTATCCCTCAATGCGATCTATAATAGGGCCGCCTTTTATTTTCTTAAAACAAATCCAAAATACAAAACAAGTTGATTAAAGCTTGCCGATTTCATTTGCTGCCTTTTCCATGCTGCGGTCGTAGGCTTGAAGGATTTTCTGGTTGGCCTCGAATGCACGGTAGGCTGTCATCATCTCGGTCATGGTCTTGCTCATATCGACGTTTGATTGCTCTAGAAAGCCTTGCTGCAGCCTGAATTGGATGCCGGCTGTGCCGAATGCGTTTGGAAGTGCTGCGCCATCTTCAGTCCGGAACATGCCGTCTCCCTCTTTAATCATACGACGAGGGTCAATGGCATATCCAATGCCAAGAATCGCACTTTCTCCGTTTTCACCAGTAATGACGCCAGTTTCATGGATTGTAAAACGGTCGCTTGAAAGCTGGATTTGCTGGCCGGAAGAATCGAGTACATAATGACCGCTGCCGGTTGTCAGGTAACCTAGGCCATCAACCGTGAAATTCCCATTACGAGTATAGCGGACCGAGCCGTCTGTATGGCGAACATTGAAGAACACGGAGCCGTTTTCGGGCATATTTATATCTTGCAAAGCCACGTCCGTCTTATTGCCTGTTTCGCGCAAATCGCCCTGGATGAATTTTGGAATGGCTTCCTGCATGTATACTCCAGTATTAATCGTGCCAATTTCCTTACTAAACGGTAAATTCAAACCGTTCTCTGTCGGGATTCGCTCCTTGTCAAATCGCTGGAGCAGCATTTCCGGAAATGCCCTCATGGCAGATTGATCCGCTTTGAAGCCCGGAGTGTTGGCATTGGACATATTATTCGTCAGCATCTCCGTCCTGCGCTGCTGCGCAAGCATGCCGGATGCAACTGTATAAAACCCTTTAAACATGTTTCCACCTCATAGGATAAGAAATGCGAAAGCTCCATGGAACGTCGATAAAATCGCCACTGTTGGCCATTTGCTATCATGGGCGTCCGAAAATATTTAGAGCGAGACAGTAATCGGATTATGAAATATTAATACTATTTTATAAAGTCGAAATAGGAAATTTTTTCACTACTTCTTATTATAAGAAATATATCGGCTAGAAACATTAAAAATTTGCAGGAAAATGTAGGATTTTGGGTTTTATTCCAGAAAAATTGGGTAAAATGCAAAAAAATCTGGAATTTCCCGCAATTTTCACCGGGAGATCTCCAGATTTTTAACCAAATTATTTATACGATTCTGCGACGCCCAGCAATGCGGTCAATGTTATCAAGCATGATGCCAGTTCCAATTGCAACGCAATCCATTGGGTTTTCCGCAACCAATACAGGAACCTTAAGCTCTTCCATCATCAGCTGGTCGATGCCGTGAAGCAATGCGCCGCCTCCAGTTAAAATGACACCGCGGTCGATGATGTCAGCGGAAAGTTCTGGTGGTGTGCGCTCCAATACCGTTTTTGCAGCCTGCACGATGACTGCAACAGATTCTCTTAGTGCCTGCTCCACTTCTTCAGAACGGACTGTGATCGTCCTTGGAAGCCCGGAAACCATATCGCGTCCGCGGATTTCCATTTCCTCATTTCGGCCGCCTGGGAACACGGTTCCAATGGTTAGTTTAATATTTTCAGCTGTACGTTCACCGATCAACAGCTTATATTCACGTTTAATGTAATTTAAAATTTCTGCGTCAAACTTGTCACCAGCCATTTTAATCGATGCTGATGTTACGATATCACCCATGGAAAGTACGGCAACATCCGTTGTTCCGCCGCCGATGTCAACGACCATGTTTCCGCTTGGCTGGAAAATGTCCATGCCTGCGCCAATCGCCGCAACCTTTGGCTCTTCTTCAAGGTATACTTTCTTGCCACCGCTTTTTTCAGCTGCTTCCTTGATCGCTTTTTGCTCAACGCTTGTAATATTGGTTGGACAGCAAATCAGGATGCGAGGCTTGGACAAAAAGCCCTTAACATTCAGTTTATTGATGAAGTGCTTTAGCATAGATTCTGTCACATCAAAATCAGCGATAACTCCATCTTTCAAAGGACGAATCGCTACGATATTGCCAGGTGTACGCCCAACCATTTTGCGAGCTTCTTCCCCAACAGCTAAAACCTTATTTGTGTTCTTATCAATCGCCACAACAGACGGTTCATTCAATACAATTCCTCGGCCTTTAACATGGATCAATACATTGGCAGTACCAAGGTCAATCCCAATATCCCTAGCAAACATTTCGTTTTTATCCTCCTTGACAAATGGCTGGCTGCGGCTGATTAGCCCCGTTTTCTCTATGACTTACTGTCTCATCCTTGTGAAAAAGATGACGATGTTCGAGATTATCCAGACGCTGCCGCAATCTGCGAACCATATTCTACCCTAATTGTTTATTTTATCACAATAATAGGAAATAAGTAACCGATTGCTGAAAAATTTGACACGATATGTTGAACTTTGTCATGAAGCCAGAAATTTTTGTTTGTTTCCTGTAAAATTGGTAAAAAGCGAATAATGATCGGAGGAAATAAAATGAGTTTTTTAATCGCGGCAGGCGTGCTTGTCATTTTTGGTTCCTATATGATTATCAAGAATGCCCGCGGATCTGCAGACCGAGGCGATGGACCGGATATCAGTGACCCATCTTCTGCGCCCGACAGCATCGGGGACAGAGGCCATGACTCTGATGACGGAGATGGGGATGCTGGAGAGTAGTCTTATTCTTCTAACTTGGTCATATGTGACCAAATTAGTTTAGAATGTAAATTGCTCGATTGTACTTGTCCACTTCAACACATGATAAAAAGGCGGCAGCCTCCGCTAAGTATAGAGCAGAATCATACACGCCTTTTGTGGCGATGCCCGGCTTTTTCATATCTAAGCTGGGCATTTATTATGTTGGCTTCATTTAATGCACAGCTGAATTACATTCCCTCCTTTCTGCAAAATTTACGTTTCCTGATTTGTTCACTTAACAGGCTCTTCTTCCCTTTCCTCTTTCCGGTACTTCATTTTAGTGGCTTCTCCGCCTCTTAAATGGCGAATTGATTTATGATAATCGAGGATTTCTTTTACTTCATTGGCAAGGTCAGGGTTAATTTCAGGCAATCTTTCTGTCAGGTCTTTATGGACTGTACTTTTGGATACGCCAAACTCCTTCGCTATGACGCGAACTGTTTTTCTCGTCTCCACGATATACTTTCCAATCTTGATTGTTCTCTCTTTGATGTAATCGTGCACACCACTCGCCCTCCCTAAATTGGATGTGAGAAGTGTGAAATGAGACTCGCTTCATCGGCAAATACTGTTTTCCGCAATAACTTTCTGTTGCGGCAGAAGGGAATCCTTCTGGATATTACAATGATTAATCAATGTCCCCGGCTAAATCCTCGTATTGTTCAAACGATTCCTCACCTCAAACACTCTCTTTGTCAGGTTTGTAACATTTTATTAGCTTGGTTGAGGATATATGCACGAAAAAAGCAATAGGGACAAGGTATTGTGAAGTTTTTTGGAAAATTCAGCTATTTATTCTTTTTTTAAAGATGTTTTCGTATACTTTGTTGATTTTAATAAGTTGATTTCCACTCCACGAAGAAAAACTTTCCTACGAACCCATTTTAAGGACATAAAAAGAATTTCTCAGCCGAATTCCTGTTGAGGAGTTTATTTTCACATTGGGGGAAGAGCAGCTTGGTTACATACAGACAAACAAGAAACCAACGAATCAGAGAACAAAAACGAAAGGTCTCACTTAAAAGACGCCAGAAGGCAATAGGGGCTGCATTGGCAGGATCACTGGCAACTGCGCTCCTCTTCGGCATGGGCCAAAAGAAAACCGAGGCAGAGGGAACAAGCTATACTGTAAAGAAGGGCGATACGTTGTACAGCCTGTCAAAAAAATTCGATACTTCTGTTGAATTGCTGAAGGTAACAAATTCCTTGTATCGGGACACGATACATAGCGGCCAGAAAATACAGGTTCCTGTTGTCAGTGAGGCGGGTACATATATCGTAAAAAAAGGCGATACACTCTATTCTGTCGCTAAAAAATACGGTGTTACGGTAAAAGCTTTGATGGAGGAGAATCATCTTAACAAAGAGACAATCTTCACAGGCCAGACCCTGATTGTACCGACCCATTATCATCAAGCTGGTGAGGGAATTTATACCGTCCAGCCGGGTGACACGCTATGGAATATCGCCATGCGATATGATTTGAGCTTAAAAGAATTAAAGGATGCGAATCACTTAAAGGAAAATATGGTCCTGATTGGCCAAAGGCTGACTATTCCTGGGGATATTGAAGTAATGGAAGCTACTGTTGCAGGGGCAGCAGATAATTTTACTGTTGAATTCACACAGAATGGACATGCCATTCCGTTAAAAGTCGCCTATGGTACGGCTAGAAAATATCAAGAGCTGGCTGGCAAAACACTGCTTGTTACTTATAAAAATGGTGCTGTCATTCATATAGATTAAACGAAAAAAGGAGCGTTCGCCGCTCCTTTTTTCTGTTCCTTAAAACGGCATCGACCTCATCTGACTGTCCGTCGCTTTAATAAGTTCACCCCAGGTGGAGTGCCCCCTGTCTTTGATTTGCAGGAGAAGCTCTGTGAACAGATAGGCTGTGTCATGGTATCTCCGATGGCGCTGTGGCGGTCGTGAATTCGTGTGCCAAAGGCCATTGCGTATCGCTCGAGATCGCGCATATCGTACGAAGGAGCAATAAAGCCAATCAAGTCCAATGTGTCGATGGTGAACAGCTTTTTCAGTGCCAGTTTTTCGCGTTTCAGCTCACTTTTTAAAACAGCTGTATCAAAGCTGACATAATGGCCAACGAGGCAAACTGTATCGTGTGATTCAACATAATCGAAAAACTGAGAGATTGCGTCCAGTCCAACGGGCGACTCGCTCGCCAGCTCATTCGTAATCGAGGTCAGTTCAATTATTTCCCGAGAAATTTGTCGCATCGGATTTACATAAGTTATATACTGGTCTTTTTCCTGCACTTTCAGTCCGTTGACAGGAACGGCACCAATTTCAATCAGTCTGTCAGTCGTCGCAACCTGGAACCCTGTCGTCTCCGTGTCGAATACAATAAAGGTAAGATTATCGATTCGCGTCGATAAAGGGATCATATCGTATTTTAATGAACAGGAAATATTCTTGCGCTGATAGAACACGAACCCCTCCTTATATCTATCCTTCAAATCTTTTATTAAGCCAGGAAAAAACTATTTCACCCTCTGGCACATTCAAAACTAGCAGCCCACAGACTGCAAAACAGATCACTAGATACAAATCCACTAAACCAACTCCAACCATTCTGCAAAATCATCTAACGATCGCCTCGCTAGATCGAAAATCTAGCAAATACCAATCCCTGCAGTTCTCACACCGAAGGCACGTTGAGGACCAATACACATTCGATACAATTATTAAGGTGTTAGGTATTGAAACTATCAGATTGGCTGAGCACTTAGATGATTTTTAGAAAGAAGTTGAAGTTCGATCACTAGCTGAGGCTGAAGATGAATTTTAACGTATCAAAGAATGAAGCGGGCACCATGATGATCTGAATGAGGAAGTAAAGAAAAATGCAAAGGAATGGTACGGCCAGGAAAATCATATTATTTTTCTTAAAAGCCAATAACAGGCTTATGCCGGTAATGACCAGCAGACCAACTAATATAATCAAACATATACCTCCAATTTAAATTTAACTAAATCTTTAGAAAATTTAATTTTATTATCCGTATTATGTCCATGCAGGTCAAGATACTATTTTAAAAAAGCTAATCGCATCCTAAGTCGTTATTTTTTCGGTCGTGTAAAAAAGTTAATTTCATTAGGCATTCACAGGTTAACTAATATTCTGGGTTTGTCGAAAAAAATTTATTTAATTCAGGTCATGCGGTGGCCAAGTCTCCATCGACATCCCAGAATAGTAAAAAAGGAACGCCCGATTATGAGCGTCCCTTAAAAACTATTTTATTACCAGCACGCAATCGAGCCGTCTGTCCTCATTTCCGTTCCGCCTGTCAGCACGCCTGTTTCAGGATTTCTTACAATGACCTGGCCACGGCCAAAGCTGCCGCCGTCGTACGCCACTTTCATCTGATGCCCGCGCGCTGCCAGCTGCTTGACGATGTGGTTCGGGAAGTTGTGTTCGACCTCGATGTTCTTTCCTTCAATCCATTGCCAGCGCGGTGCGTCCAGCGCGGCCTGCGGATTCAGGCCAAAGTCGATCATATTCATGGCAACCTGGACATGGCCTTGCGGCTGCATGTACCCACCCATTACACCGAATGGTCCGACAGCCTCCTTGCCTTTCGTGATGAAGCCGGGAATGATCGTATGATAGGTTTTCTTGCCCGGAGCAAGTGCATTCGCATGATTCGGGTCAAGCGAGAAATCGTGCCCGCGGTTTTGGAGCCCAATGCCTGTACCCGGAACAACAACTCCCGATCCGAAGCCCATATAGTTACTTTGAATAAAAGAAACCATATTCCCTTCGCCATCGGCTGTCGCTAAATACACGGTTCCACCCTTAGGCAGCGTGCCGGGTTCCGGCATTCTTGCTTCAGCCCCAATTTTTGCGCGGGCTTCCTCCCCGTACTTTTCTGAGAGCAGGTCCTCTACTTTTGCCTGCATCGAAGCTGGATCGGTCACGTATTCCTTGCCATCGGTAAATGCCTGTTTCATCGCCTCCAGCTGAAGGTGAACTCCCTCCACATCCTCACGATGAGAAAACTCATAGCCTTTTAATATATTCAGTGCCATCAGCGCAACGATTCCCTGTCCGTTCGGCGGAATCTCCCAAATTTCATGGCCGCGGTATGAAACAGAAATAGGGTCCACCCATTCTGGATGATAGTTTTCCAGGTCAGACTTACTTAGGAAGCCGCCCGCTTTTTCAGATGCTTCGGCCATTCGATCCGCGAGCTTTCCTCTGTAAAAACTTTCTCCGTTCGTCTCAGCAATTTCCTGAAGAGTATTGGCATGGTCTTCTGACTTCCACATCTCCCCCGCTTCAGGAGCACGTCCCTCCGGAGCAAATACGCGGAACCATTCTTCATATTCCGCTCCCTGGAAGCGATTCTTGTATGCCTTGAAGGCACCTTTCCAGTATTTCGCGAGAATTGGAGTCAATGGATAGCCATTGCGGGCATAGTCAATTGCCGGCTGCAGCACTTCCGTAAGCGGCAGAACCCCAAACCTTTTCGATAGCTCGGCCCATGCTAAAGGTGCTCCAGGAACAGTAACAGGAATCCAGCCATGGGAAGGCATTTTTTCATGACCAAGCTCTTTCACTTTATCGATCGAAATCGATTGTGGCGCAGGACCACTTGCATTCAAGCCATATAGCTGATCCTTCACCCAAACTAAGGCAAATGCGTCGCCGCCAATGCCGTTTGAAGTCGGCTCCACAACCGTGAGGCACGCCGCAGTGGCAATCGCAGCATCAATCGCATTGCCTCCCTTTTTTAAAATATCAAGCCCCGCCTGTGCCGCAAGCGGCTGCGACGTAGCGACCATCCCATTGCGGGCCACTGCCGCCATCCGCTGTGATGGATATGGATATGTATGTAAAGACATTTCAGATACCTCCATTTATTCGTCTTACGAAATATTATAGCAAAATAGCTGAAAATTCTAAATAAAAAAATCCCTTCCTTTTAAATAGAAGAGATTCTCAGTTTCTAAATTTCGTAAACACACCAACCGAACTTTGGGCGAAGATTGTCATCCAGAGGGAAAAAATCCACAAGATAATGGAGAAATAAGCAAAAGTTGCATTCTCACCAAATATAAAAGAAAAATATTCCGCCGCCTTATAGTGTCCCCCGCCGCCAGCGACTATAGCCAAGAACATTGTTCCGTGCAAGATGAAAGAATATTTTCGATGTTCATCACTTTTTCCAAATACAATAGAATACGTGAGTTCATTTTTCCAGAAGGTGAAAACTGACGCAGCCAGCCAGAGACCAATGATCGCCAGTTGCAGGACTGGCTTTTCTTGAAAAACCCTTACGGCAGGCAGCGCAAAGTAGATAGAAGCCAATAGAAAGCTAAAATAGCCAACATAACCTCTTAGCCTGTCTGACTTCTTTGATTTTCCTGTTAAATCAAGATAAACAGCAAATAAAAACAGCGGGATAAAGAGACCCAGCACGAGCCACATATAGAGCATTGAAAAGTCAGGGATTGAAAATGATATTGCTCCAATACCGAGCGGTAAAATCGTTAGTACTGTTGTGTTTTTGACCATTTTATCTCACCATATTTCCTGGTTTTTGAAGCGATAGAATTTTATGAATCTGGTTAACCTACTTTTTAGTTGCTTTTTTCTTCTTCCTGGCCTTCTTTATAGGATTCCGCTTTTTTTCAGGAGGCTTTTCAAAAAACTCTCTTAAAACAAAAATACCTAGCCAGGTCATGAGCACCCCAATCACGTATAGCAAAAAAGCCAAAATAACTGAACCATCGCTGGAACTGATTATGTTTGCAATAATGGCACCCTCAGTATCCCTTATAAAGAATGCACTCAAGAATAAGATCACTGCGACGCTCAACGATATGGCCGGCAGGTATTTTAGTGCTGCAGGTAATCGGTGCAGCACGATACTTTTTAAAATCGAATGAAATAGAAATAGCAGATAGGCGATTAGGAAAACCCCGAACACAATGGTACCAAAGGTAAGCCTAAGAAGAGGAACAATCGCGAAAAACCCCATTAAAACCATCATATCTGCCGCGACAAATAAATTATACTTTCGCCCATCCTCAATTGTCCGATACCAATAAACCGCGATCAATATTCCTATAACAAGAATGGCAAGTTGAAGTTTAAAAGTGGTAAAAGACCAAACCGGGGCTGCACTGCCTATTAAACTGAAAAAGAATAGGATACCTACTTGCATTGCATTAAATCCCCACTCGAATTTTTTCTCTCCCAAATTTCCCCCTCATTTCTTTAACAGATACGATTACCTGATGAAAGGGCCCAGCCTCCCCGGCTGAACCTATTTCTTGCTATTGCTTCAGCTGATATAAATTTCTTTATCCGTTAACCACGTCGGTGGATCCTAGTTACAAATCATCTTCGCGATAATCGCATCAATGTTATGTTCAGTTATTTCACCATTCAATACATTGCTAATTGTATAAAGAATCGTCAGGGTAATGGGAATATTATTAAGGCAAAATAAAAAGAAATGCAATGAAAATAAACATAACAATCCCCAGCCACCAATTTATCTAGAATCTACAGCGATTTTTATAAAGGTAAATGACGTTAAGGTAAAAAGATATCCACCAATCGACATTAGCGTACCAAAGATTACAGCAGCTTCATACTGACTGTAAACCTTGCTGATTATTGTCCCTCCATCGTTCCTTAGGAAGAACCCACTAATGAAAAGAATGAGCACGAGTACAGGTAGAAATTTCAATTTCCCCCTTAGATTAGGAGTAATCGGAAATGTCCTAAATAAAAAGTAAATTACGAACAGTAAATATGATAATAAGTAAATCCAGAATGCTGCTGTATCAATTGTCAGCCTTAAAATTGGAACAATAAGGAAAAAGCCTGTTAAGAAAAACATTACAAAAGATGTTAATAAATCGACTTTTCTTGGTTCTGGTGTTCTTTTATACCAAATAGCCGATAAAATAATCCCGAAAAGAATTAACATCATACTTAATATGAATACTTTTAAAGACCATTCGGGTGTAAAGCTTCCCGCCAAGCTAAAAAACATTACAAAAATTATTTTATATCCAATAATGCTTATGAATGATTCTTTCTTAACTGCCAAAAATCTCACCTAACTTCCCCCAGCCCTTGCTAACCTTACTACGCACAGCCTTTCCCGCCCTCGTGTTCCCGATCCAGTCAACAAAGACACTCGTAAAAAAATAGAATAATCCCTCTCGATTACCGAAAGAGATTTTACTAAGGAAAAATCGGCAGTCCGCCCGAATAGACAGATTCTAAATATGATAGAGACGGACCATAGCCACGTTGTGGAATCTTCGCTAAAAAGTTCTGAATGTATTTGTTATCGGAGATAGATTGAAATGTTGCTGTTGATTTCACTTCAAGGCGCCAGTCGTCTTCGTCAAAAAGGATTTCGGTATCTTCCATGTTTGCCTGATTGGCATCAATGATATCCTGAATGTCCGCCGTTGCTACAGCGTAGAGATCACTGCTGTCGTTGCCCAGACGGTTCCGGAACGCGATTTTTAATAACGGGTGCTTATCAAGCTGTTCAGGAAGCACCTCGTTTGAAGCCTTGATAAACGCATCTGCTTCTGATGCACCACCGGACAAGTAGTCGGACTCTTTTTCCGTTATCAGGACTTCGATGCTTTTACCTTCGTTGAGAACGCGTTGGGCAACGGATCCCGGACCACTGTCGAAATCCTTAACAGCTTCCTTCGTTTTTTCAATGATTGCCGCTGTCCCGGCAATCGCTGCCTGCTCTACCGAAAGGCTCGCATGTTCTTTTACAATAAAAACTTTAGCAAGGTTCAAGACAATCAGAAAAAGAATGGCTACGATCCCAAGTAACCACAGCATGAAAAAGACTGCGTTCCCTCTCTCATTGCGAAGATACTTCATGGCACCATCACCTTGCCAATCGCCTCTTGATTAAGGTCCAGCGATGCAGCACTTTTCCATGGAGATGGAACAAACACCAGCTGATGATCCGCAGACAGCTTCAGTTCAAACTTCCCCTGGCCATCGAGGAAAACCACCTGCATATTCTTGTAGCTGATCACCGAGCTGGTCCCGATTGTTTGGATTGCCACTTGTTCCGCTTCATTGATATCATTGGTTGCCGCAAACGTTTTAGCCGCATTATTGACCGCCGTTTTTGCCGTAAAAACTGCATATCCGGAGGCCACCACCTGCCAGAGAAGCAGGAAGAACATAAAGAAGAACGGCAGGATACCTAAAAATTCAAAGGTAATCGCGCCTCTTTCATTATTGAGTTTGTTTTTTCCTGACATTTGAGCCACCCCGGATTGATTAAAATACGGTAGCCTTTAAATTTGTTATATTCCTACCTTAGGCTACCTGTTTCATTCTATTAAGTTTATATTGCAGGTACCAGATATGAAAAAATAACAAAGGCACTGGTTTAATGAAATCTTCATTCAGGTGATCGTTCAGCATTTCCCTTATTCTGAATACGGTATACATGATGATGCCAAGTCCATAAAAGGTAACGATGTAGTCAATGCTGTTCTTTATTTGCAATCCCATGTCCGTATAAATGATTGGTCCTATTATCGTTCCAAAAAAGAAAAAGACATAAAGCCATAATACGATTTTAATGGCTCTGAATGGAACTTCATTTTTCACGTCGAGGCTTTCAAAAAAAGAACGCTGTTTTAAAAGCCAATAAGGAATATAAATCCCGAATGTAATGTTGCTTAGAATGACCATTAATGCAACATTCCGGTGCTTAACATTCTCACTAAGTTCCGGTACAACAAAACCACTACGAGTTTCCATGGTGGAACCTCCCTTTGTTATAAATACCCTTCTCTATCAGCTTGAAGTCCTGGATGAAACATCCTGACCAGCACAATATAAAATAGAGGAAAAATAATTAAGTTAATTAGAATTCTTATAATGATATAAGTCAGGATATTCGATTCAAAATACGAAACAATGTTTGTGAACAAATACCAAAACAAAATATTAACCGAAAGAGTAAATAATAAATAAGCCGTCATTTCCAGATACTTTTCCCGAAGAACCATCATTGTTTTCCTTATGATTTGACCAAGTGATTCCTCGCTTTCTAAAAAAAGCGGTATGAGAAACAAGACCCCGAGCGAAAGGATGGTAGGAATCAACAGGAGGAAGGATCCAAACAGCCCGATAAGGAATAACACCGGTGCCATGATGAATAGTACCCCGAAATTTTTTACAAAAAGGAGGGCATTCTCCTTTAAATCAATCTCCTCATCGTTAAAATCGGATAGAGCTACTTTTATATAAGGAGGGGCCACTACTGTAAAAAGTAAAATATACAAAAAAAGCGATATGATATTAAGATACTTCATAGCTTCGATCTCTTCCAGATAAAGCATCCAGCCATACACTATAAACTGGGCCGGTAAAAGGAGGACTAGAGATATTAACATGATCTTTAATAAATTTCGATTATAAACGGACAAGCTTTCTTTTATAAACATATTAACCCCCTCATTTTTGCAAAGAAGGTATTACTTTGACGGAAATTATTGCAGCTAAAAGGCAGACGGCCGAACCAAGTATAAGACCATTGAACGTAGAATCGGCATCTATAAAAACATTAAAATCCATGAGAACAACTGCTACAAGCATATTTAGGACAGCAATGGTCACACCGGTAAAATATGCTGCTGAATAAGGAGCACCACTATTCCATTTTGCCGCAAAATATCCTGAAGGGATGTAGGTAATCAGGAATAATAAGTAGGGATAAAAGCTTAACTCACTCAATCTGCTGACACCAGAAATCAAACCAAATACAGTAGATAATAAGATTCCTATCCCAATTGCCGAAAACAATTTTTTCATGCCCATTCAATTGAACCTCCGGAGTTAAAACTTTGTAAATTTTGACGTTGAGCTTTGAGTAAAGGTTAGAATCCAGACAGAAAAAAAGAATGAAATGGCTGAAAAATACGCCTCTCGATATTCACCTAAATTCTCAGCTAATCGGCTGGAAGTTGGATAATAACCTCCACCACCCAAAATGATGACAACTACGCTTGAGCCCCAAAACAATAACTTAAATGTTTTATTCGCTTTTGGTCCATGTGTAATAGAGTCAGATATCACATCACGCTTAAAAAAGCTAACTGCTGCAATCAATATCCAGAGAATGATAAAGAACCACCTTGCTTTATTAAAAACCAATATAGACGGCGCCAGAAGGTATAAGGAAGATAGCAAGAAAGCAAAGTAAGCGGCATAACCCCTTACTTTGCTAGATCTGCTCGACTTGCCAGTCAAATCCAAGTACAAACATCCAAGGATGTATAAAACTAGCGGAACGCCGAATAACAAGGCATTGCCAAAACTAAAATCCATATAGGTGATCGGCGCAATCAAAAATACAATTGGCAGAATCATAAAAACCGAAACTTTTTCTGTCATTCAGAAGCACACCTACCCGGGTACAAGACCATCAAAAACAGACTTGAAGAATTTTTTTGTTCCATCTTTAAACTTCTTACCTTTAGGACTAGCAAGGAATGCTGAGATTACGATTCCTGCTCCTGCACCTACCACTGTGCCAAGCCCTGGAACAACCGAACCGAGCAATGCCCCCGAAGCAGCTCCAGCCGCCCATCCTGCTCCTGCACTGATTGCTGTGGTTCCTAAACCAAACGTAACATCAGTCGTTAACGCAGCCGCAAAATCCGTGGTGCCTAGATTCCCTTTTTCTGTTCCAAGTGTATAATCGTAAATTGTTCCTCCTGTTGATAATACGATATTGCCTAAGCCATTCCCTTTAATCCAATTTTTCGGACTCCAGAAATTCTTACTGGCAAAAGACCAGTTATCAACCAAATCGGCTTTCATTACAGACTTTATATTAAAATCTGACATGAACTCTTTTACTTTAGCAGGAGCTATTTTTTTAGTTGATCTTAAGACACTGTCAACCATATTGCGAGGCGTCTTAAGTACCGTATCGCTACTATTAAAACTTTCTAGATATTGATAATATCTTTTTTCTAAATTTTGATTAAGCCATTTTTGAATCTTTGTTGAACCTGCTTTAACCTTCTGTTTCCCTTGAATCCTGTAATTATCGATCGTTCTGGTGGTAGTTCCATCAGGATTTTGGATTGTTTTATACTCCGGTGTGAATTTAAAACCGAGACCCACAGCTATTGCTCCATCAAGAGCTTCAGGGATAGACTTCACTACATCCAAAGCATCAAAGCTCTTTTCTACAACCTTATCAATGAGCCGAGGTTTCGATGAATTCCCAGAAGAACCATCGCTTCCAACCGGAATTTCACCACCGTTAGAATTATTCTTCCCATTCGGGCCTTCCCCGCCAGTCGGATTCTCTCCACCGTTCGGACCTTCTCCACCATTCGGACCCTGGCCTCCCTTCGGGCCTTCACCACCAGTTGGTCCCTGACCTCCATTAGGACCTTGACCTCCGTTCGGACCCTGGCCTCCGTTCGGGCCTTGGCCTCCTGTCGGACCTTGACCTCCATTCGGGCCCTGGCCTCCATTCGGGCCTTGGCCTCCTGTCGGACCATTGCCGCCATTCACAGCCTGGCCTCCGTTCGGACCTTGCCCTCCCTGAAGTGGACTTCCGCCTTCAATCCCGATGAACTCCCAATAAAAGGAGCCTGGAGGCGGTGGGGGAACATTCGGAATGATGAATAGACCTAAGGCATTTGGAGATTGCGGGATAATCGGTGTCCCGGACGCCCCGCCAACTTCTCCAGGCTTTGCCGCATCCCCTGGCTTAACTGCTTCTCCTGGTTGGTATACTTTGCCCGGGATGATAAATTGCCCGCCGTCGATCGGCTTTCCTGGCTTGTATGTTTGGCCCGGCTTAATTGCTTCACCGGGAGTGATAAAGGTTCCTGCCATCGCCATGTAAGGCATGACATTCCAGAATAGCAGGACGGCAATCATCGATATGGCAAAGATTCGATTAAATGTCCTTTCACGCAATTCGTTCACCCCGCTATTGGGAATTTTGCTGGTACTTATCTTCCAGTGACTTGATTGCTTCTGTATAATTCTTTTCGTTTAAGGCATGAAGTTCTTCCTTAAATTTTTTTATCTCTGAATCAATCCAATCGTGGTACGCACGATTTTTTTCTTCAATTCGAACACGGGTTTCTGCTGTGATCATTTCATTCTGCCAAAGAATAAAGGCAACATGATTAATTCTATCCTTCTCATCCTGGCTTTTCACTTCTTCACGAGTAACATAAACAAAAATATCCAGATAATTTCTTGTTTTTTTGTAGCTGAGGTTTTGCATCCCCTGCTCTTTCCACTTTGCCCATGTTTCAGCAAGCAGATTAATCTGGGACAATTCATCACTCAATTCTGTTTCATCAGAAACGCTTGAATAAATTCCTTCTGTTGCTTTTGCAATTTCCTTCAGCTGCTTCTGGCCCTCATTATCAATATCAAAGCCGATAACATTGATGATTGGCTTTAAATTTGAGCTAAAAAGGCTTTTGGCAGCTTCAACCGGATTATCCTCACATGTAGAAACCCCGTCACTGACCAGGTAAACAATATTGGTATTCTTCTCACCATCAAACTGGCTCAAATCCTTCTTAGCTTCATTCAACGCAAGGCCAATCGGCGTCCAGCCAGTAGGCTGAACCTTATCGAGTGACGCCTGTAATTTACCAGAATCATAGTTTGATATGGGATACATGATTTCACTGCTGCTGCAGGAAAGCTGTTTATCAGAATCGGCATTGCTGCCTTTATGTCCATAAACCCGAATGCCAACCTTAGCATCCTTTGGAAGTTGCTGAACAAATTTATTAATCGCATCCTTAGCTGCATTCATTTTCACTTTGCCATTGACTTCCTGGGCCATACTTCCCGAAGCATCGAGGATGATTTCAACATTCAGGTTTTCCTTGAACTGATAACGGGAATCCTTCATTTCAGGATCGCCTATTGCTTGGAATTTCAGGCGTTTAATCGCTTCCTCTGGACCTTTATAATCCTCTTGGACCATTTTCAGGGCTTCCATATAAAATTGGTCCAGATCCTTTTCAGAAGGATTACCCGACAAATCAGGAAGTTCCTGGAATGTATCCAAAATCATCTGTTTACTTTCTTCTGTCAAATCGTAATTTAGTTCATGATATGGTCCTTGAGGCAATGCCTCGAGCTCTGAATAAGTCGTTGGTAAAGGATCGACAACCAAATCTTCCTTCGGTTCTTCTTTTTCATGATCCTCATTCGCTTTTTCATCTTTAGCTGGTTTTGTTTCTGCAGTTTTAGCTTTATCTGCAGGCTCTTTGCTTTTCTCCGCTTCCTGGCTGCAGCCTGAAACAAAAACGATAAGACCAATCAATATAACCAGGATGTGTTTGATTGCTTTCATTCTTTCCCCACCTCAAGTAATGCTGTGACTATCTGTTCGCTAAGTGTTTATTTTAATTATCCAACCATTGTAGTGATCTTTTTGATTATATTGGTGATGATTTCACCGATACCTGCTGAACTGCTGCTGACCGCCTGAGAAACAATCCCCAACACAAGGATCAATAGTGCTGCTAATCCAAGCCATTCCAATGACTGAGCTCCTCTTTCGTTTCTTACAGGCATCATCACTTTTGTCCATGCTTTGATCATTAAGTTTTTCATAGTAAAATCTCTCCTCTTGTTTATTAATAGATTGTTGGTTTCTTATTTAAATAAATCAAATAGATTTGAATTGCCGCTGAATAAGTTTATGACCATCAGTCCACCGATTAAAATAAGGGCCGATGGCATGACGATGAAGGTGGTGATTAAAGTGACCTTTGGAGAAGCTTTTGCTGCCTGCTCCTTGATCTTTTCCTTTTTGATTTTGCGCATTTCTTCGGATTGGTTCTTGAACGTCCTTGAAATCGGAACCCCGAGCCGTTCACCCTGGATCAGTGACCGGATCAGCGTCTGGAACTCCCGGCTGTCATTGCGGATGAGCAAGGTGTTATAGGCTTCTGCCCTTGGCACCCCTACATCCGTTTCCTGGATAAACCGGCCAAACTCTTCTTTAATTGGTCCTTCAAAATAAGGAACGATATCCCGAAGCGCCTGGTCGAGCCCTACCCCCGCCTGGAGCGTGACGCTCATCGTATCGAGGAAATCGGGCAGCTGGAAGCTCAGTTCTTCCTGACGCACCTTCGCCTTCCGCTTCAGCCACATGACGACCGCAAAGTATCCTGCGATCGGATAAAGAATGACGGCAATCTGGGACATCGGCAGCTGCAGAACGAGGGCAATGCCGCCGATGATCAATCCAACGACCATCATGAACATTTTTAATCCCTGAAAGCGCTCGACCGTTAAGCCATACGGATAACCTGCGTGCATGAGCAGCTTCCTGACCTCATGATCCTCACTGAAAAAGTTGACCCTTTGGCCAATGGATGAGAAATCATCCGCATACTCGAACACTTTCGTTAAAAACTTTTCTTTTCTGGTAATCTTTCTTTCAAACGCATCGTAGATGAACGTTTTTTCATGAATCTTCTTCTTGAGCTCTTCTTTAGATAAGAGATAGTTATAATAGCTTCTTAAGGAAATCGCCAAAAACGCCAGTGACAGGCAAATAACAATGATAATTAATCCATCCATGTGATTACACCCTTATGTTGGTTACCTTTCTGACAAGGATAAACGTGAGAACGGTACCGCCTAAGAAAAATAAAAGCAGGATGATGCCAATCCCTGAAAACAATGGGTCAATGAAGCCATCAATGACATTGTTCATCATCAACACAAGGAAAATCGGCAGGACAGGAACCATATAGGCGACATACCGCTGTTCCGCCGTCATCGTCTTGATTTCCTGCAGCAGAATTTTTCGATCTTCGAGCGTCTGGCCCATTTCATCCAGAACGGAGTAAAGATTTCCCCCCGCCTTTTTCTGGATTAACAATGTTGCGACGAACAGCTGAAATTCCCGGCTTTCAATTCGTTTTTCCATCGCTTTTAACGCGGCGTTGAAATCGATTCCCAGGGAAATTTCCTGTGCAAGCCTTCTGAACTCTCCCTTTGCAGGCTCGGCTGCCTCCTGGGCGACCATATTGATTCCCTGCGTCAGGGTCATCCCTGAACGCGTGGCATTTGCCAGCGTGCGGCATATTTCCGGAAGCTGTTCCACCAAACGCTGTTTCATCTTGTTTTTTCTCAGTAAAAATAAAAGCCGTTTCCCGCCTTCAAGCACTATAGCAGCGGCAACCAGGTTCGTCGGGAACTGAATGCTGAAGAAGTTCTGTAAAACAATGACCAGACCCATAAAAACGACAATCTGAGCACCAATGTATTCTGATGGCGTCAACGGGATGTTTGCTGCCCTTAATTTTTCATAAAGAGGCTGGGCACCTTCTGTCCTGTCGTATCGGTCTCCCAAAACGACGAGTACGCTCTTCCGCTTTTCGCCATCAAGATAAAAATCATTCGCCCTCTTCTTCCATTCGCGTTTTTCCTTCCGGTAGTCAAGGATGTAATAAATCGCGATGATGAAGGCCAAAGCAGCCAGGGTCGAAACGATAAATTCCGTCATTGTTTCACCTCCTCATATACAGGGGTAAAGGCTGATTCAGGAATGTTGATTCCGAAAACCTTCAGCCTGCTTAAGCATTCTGGGACATAACCTGTAGGCGTGAAGTGGCCGATTATTTCCCCATCAGGTCCGATTCCAGTCCGTTTGAAATGGAAGATTTCCCTTACTTCATGGGAGCCATCTTTGTTTGTCACGACCTCGGATATGGAGACGATTTTACGTGAACCATCCGTCAGCCTCGTCGCCTGGACAATGATATCAAGGGCACCAACGATATATTCACGGACAATATGGCTCGGCAAGTCCATTCCGGCCATGACGACCATCGCCTCGACCCTGCGCAAAGCGTCATCAGGTGAGTTGGCGTGTACGGTTGTCAGCGAGCCTTCGTGACCTGTATTCATCGCCTGGAGCATGTCAAACGCTTCCCCGCTTCGGACCTCACCGACGATGATCCTGTCCGGCCTCATCCTTAGCGAGTTTTTAACAAGCTGACGGATTGTGACTTCACCGCTGCCTTCGACGTTCGCCGGTCGGGCTTCCATGCCGACGACGTTTGGCCGGTTCAAGCGCAATTCCGCTGAGTCCTCGATTGTAATAACGCGCTCCCCAAACGGTATTGAAGCGGCAAGCACGTTCAATATCGACGTTTTTCCGCTGCCAGTACCACCGGAAATCAAGGTATTCATTTTTGCCTTGACGATGCCATCAAGGAATTCTGACATCGCAGAATTCAAGGTATGGAAGTTTAATAGGTCCTCCATCTTGAAAGGTTCTTTCCTGAACTTACGGATCGAGACAAGTGTGCCATTCAAGCTGATTGGTGAAATAACTGCATTCACACGGCTTCCATCCGGAAGTCTCGCATCAACCATTGGCGAACTCTCATCAATCCTTCTGCCGATTGGCGCAACGATCCGGTCGACGATATGCCTGACATGGTCATCATCGCGGAACTTCACATCCGAAAGCTCGAGCTTACCAAGACGTTCTACATAGACCTCTTCACAGCCATTGATCAGCACTTCCGTAATCGACGGGTCATTGATCAGCGGCTCGAGTGGACCGAAGCCGACTGATTCATCGAGAATCCTTGTGATCAGGATCTCTTTGTCATGCCTAGAAATAATCACTTTTTCCTCGGACATGAACTGGGAGACAAGCTGTTCAATTCTCAGCCTCATTTCACCCTGTGTCAGCTTTGTCAGAACCTCAAGATTCGTGTCTCTTAAGAGCCTTGCTTTGTAATGTTCAACTAGTTCATCCACAAGATGGTTTTCATATTGATAGGATTGAAGTTTCGCAGAGACAACGACCTTTTCTTTTCGTTTATCAAATAATGATGCCATTCATGAATCCCCCTATTTCAATACAGAAACCGCCCATTTTCTTACGTCCTTAGCAAAAGGGATCATCCGTTTTTCTTTTGCGATTTTTCTTACCGGCTCACCTTTATTGATAAAAGGCTGCAGCCCTTTGATATCATGTCTTACTGTTGCGGCCACCGGGAAGCGCAGGAACGTTTTCAGGTCCTTTTCCTGCACCTCGTTTTCCTTGGCCAGTTTGTTGAGGACAATAGCGGTCCTTGATGGAAGCTCCATCCCCAGCCTTATAGCCAGCTCCTCAAACTGCTTCAGCACTTTTAGCGCAGGTGTGTCTGGAGTGAGGACATAATAGATTTGGTCTGATTCCTCGAGGGCGGTGACAACATTGCTATTGATATAAGCAGGAAGGTCGACGATGACGAAATCAAAGCTTCTCCTGCAAGTCCTCAGCAATTTAGCGACGAATTCCTCGGTAATCGTTTCGGCTGTTTCCGCATCACACGGGCTGATCAGCACTTCAAGCTTTGAAGAATCAAGCTTCTGCGATACATTGCGGATATGGCTCTCATTCAGCTCATTGATAACCGGAGTCAGATCGGCAATCGAACGGTTTGACTGGATGGATAAGAGCGTTTCAATCCCGCCAAACTGAAGGTTTAAATCGATTAAAATAACCTCCGCGGTCGACTCGAGCTTGATTGTCTGCGCAAGTGCTGCTGCAAGATTTGATTTCCCGCTTCCACCATTGCCGCTGAAAACCGTAATGATTTTTCCGCGTCCGCCTGTAAAAGAAGAGAATGATGTATCCTGCTTCAGCTTTTGCAGCTCATAATTCTGGAAAATCGACGGGAACCTGCTGATAAACAACCCGTGCTCCTCAGGGTAAACAAAAAATTCAGTAGCCCCTGCCTTCGTGATATTCCGCAGCTGTGAGAAATCCGAATTCTTCGCGATAAAAATAACGAGTGTTGACGGACTTACTGACTTGATATACTGAATACTTTCAACTTCAATGTCGCCATCCGCCTGGACAAAAATGACGATATCCTGGACATCGCGGTTAATCTCCCGGACAACATCCCCGGGACCGATCAGCTGGATTGGATAACTCCCAGAAATGCCATTTAAAATTTGGTTATGAATGACCTCATCATCACTGACTAATAAAATCTTAAGTTTCGTTTCCATCGGTTCCCCTCATACCATCTTTTTTATTTAGTTACTGCCCGCTTTATAGCGACAGAAGGATTATTTGATTTTGATGCTTACTTGATTTAAGCGAGCGATCAAAGTTTTATGGTTTGAAACGTGCTATCTATCCATGTGCTTTATGGTGTACCACTTTGCTTTGTATCTGTTTGTTTTGTATCTGCCGGTTTTGTATCTGTTGATTTGGTGGTGTCTGTCTTTTTTGGAGTGGTTGTTGCTGGCTGCTGCGCCTTTGGCTGATGCGTGCCAGTTGGCTGCGTCTTCTGTTCAGCACCTTCTTTAGTTGTATCAGTTTCTGCGGGGGCTGCCGTATTCATGGTATCGCCTTTGCCGACGTTTGCTTTCAGTACACGGACCTTGTCTGCGTAGTTCTGGATATGTATAAGTTTCGGCGCGTCTTCCATGCTTACTTCAAGCGCAACTCCTGAAAAATTCTTGCCTTCTCCATCTGCGTATGCAACTGGAACGTCCCTCATAAAGATTTCCGTCTTTTGCTTTCCGTTATCATCGGTAGAAACGATAATGTCGACACGGTCGAGTGCTTCAATCACCTGGTCGAATTGAACTTTTTCGGAAGGATACATGGAGACGAGGCGGTTATTTTCATTTCTAAGATTCGAGAATGGCTTCAGCATGTTTTCGGTTATGATATGTCCCTTGGAAACCGGAACGACTAATACTGTGTTGACTAATTCGTCTTTTTTCACGACATGGGAATCCTTTACATAAAACTTATTTGGGATTTCCATCGTCGTTACCTGATTTTCCTGGATCAGCGTCCTGGCTGGAATGTCGCTTTTAGCAACATATATTTTTGTCATGCCCCCCAATTCTGAGTTCAAGTCCTTTACTTTTTGATACACAAGGTATCCTGCCACTGAAGCTAAAAGAAAGGCAAGTAGCAAAAAGATGGTCGCTCTCCTTTTTGACTCTAACATCCTGCATTGACTCCCCTTAATGGTTATTTTTTATTTTTTATGAAAGAATTGGAAATATTCATTTTCAAATTCCCAGTTTACTAAGTTAATAAACCTAAATAATTTATTTTTCTCCTCTTTATTTACTATCACCCGTTCACATTTTAGTCAAATTTTTACCAAAATAAGGAATAGTTCATTTTAACTAATTTAATTGTAATTTTTGTTGAATATATCTTTAGTTCGAACTATTTTTTCACAATTATGGGTCGTTTCTCCTTCTGTGAAAACGGATTAATAATTTTCTTTTAGAAATGTCGTTTCAACTTTTAGGTACATTTACTCATTTTTCCAAAATGTTGCTTTATAGGACTGAACCCCCAATTTCTCCATTCGACCCCCATAAAAAATCTTTCTCATCGTATTTGGGCAAGCTAGCTCGAACTTAAACGGGTCCGGAGACACATTTTGAACAGGAAAAGGTTATGAATCTTAAATTCTAATGTAACGATGAAGGGAAATATTCAGCCTAATTGGCGGTTATTTCTGAACACACAAAAAAGGTCCAGCCCTATCGGCTGAACCTTAAATAATCATAATCCACTTTGCTGTCTTAGCTTATAAAATTCTTTTACCCTTGTAACGACATCTTTGGAACCTGAGTTCTCAATCATCATAGATACAATCATGTCTGCAGATTGAGGGTTATAGGCGACGAACCATCCGAGTTCTTTGCCTTTCTCACCTTGTTTCTGTTTGATCTCTGCTGTACCTGTCTTTCCGGCAAGCGGATAGTTGGCCATCATTGCACTATGTGCGGTACCCCTTGGATCCGTGACGACCTTGGTCAGCATCTTATTGAGTGTTGCTGAGTTTTCTGGGCTGATTACGTTTCCCTTCCAAACCTGTCCCTGCTGGTCTTCCATTCCCAGAATGGGCTTAATCAAATTACCCTTGTTCATCAAAGGCGAATAGGCTGCAGCCAGATGAAGCACATTCATCTCGACCTGGCCCTGCCCATAGGCTGAATCGGCTAGACTGATTTCACTTTCCATTTTTCCAATTTGAGATTGCTCCATTGGATATAAATATTCCGGCTGGTCCTCAAAGCCAAACTTCTTCAGGCCCTCCGCAAAGGTATCAGCACCTATCTTCTCAATGACGGCCCTGGCAAAATAAATGTTATCAGAGTATATAAGCGCTTTTTCCAGATCAATTGTTCCTTTGATGTCTGAATACCTGGTGACCTTGTAATTGCCCCATGATGCGTCCTTCTGCCACTGCTTTGTGGTAATCTCATATGCGGTTTCTGGCGTAAGCTTGCCGCTTTCAAGTCCGATCGCAGCCGTAACCGTCTTGATGACGGAGCCCGGTGCATACGTAAGCTTGAATCTATTAAGGAAAGGCTGCAGCGGATCTTTCTCTAGCAATTTGCTCTTATTCTGAGAGATTCCAAGCGTCATTTCGTTTGGATCGAATCCTGGTGAGCTGACAAGAGCGAGCGTTTCACCTGTCGTCGGATTGAGTGCAGCTGATGTGCCAGCCTTTCCTTTAAGCTGATCATATAATTGCTGCTGCATGACCACGTCAATTGTCAGCTGGACATCCTTTCCGTGTACGACCGGCTTTTCAGCCAGCACCTTCTCAGATCCTTTTTCTTTTTTAATCGAAATTTTGATTCCGTTTGTTCCTTTTAACTGGTCTTCAAGCACCTGTTCCAGGCCGCGGCGGCCGATGAAGTCCGTGCTTGAATAGCCCTTACCCTCAAGTTTTTCAAGATCATCGGCGGTGACAGGACCGATGTAGCCAAGCAGGTGGGAAAGGGACTCGCCATAAGGATATTCACGCGCTCCAACTTGCTGGCTGGTAACACCGGCAAGCGCAAATACTTTCTCTTGAAGCGCTTCATCTGTCCTTGATATTTTTTTCAGGGGCACAAAATGTTCGGGCTTTACCCAGCTCGCATTCAGCGCCTTATTAATGTGCTCTTCCGACATATCAAGCAGCTTGGCAAGCTTGGTAATGATTTGGTCCTTTTGCTCGCCCATTTCGCCGGGAACCACACCAATTTGCAGTGCCGTTCCATTGATCGCTAGCCCATTCCCTTCCCGGTCAAGGATGGCGCCTCGTTCCGCCTTAACATTCTGGAAGCTGATCTTATCCCCAGACCCTAGTTCAGGGAAAATATAAGTCGTATCCCAATCTACATACCAATTTGTTTCTTTATCGCGTTCCTCTTTTACGAGAGTAGCCTCATGGTCAAACGCGATTGGTCCACCGACACTCTCCATTTTCGCCGAAAAAGGCAGGGACGTCTGGTCTTCCTTATGCTCCTGCTCCTCCTCTGGCTGCTTATAGCTGACCTTCAGCTTGTTAATCTCTAAGTCTTTATAAATTTTATTATTGCGATTGACGAACTCATCTTTCGAGATCGTTCCCTTCGCTTCCTCAGATAAATATCCATACATCTCATCAAACTTCTGATCATTCCACAGCTTCACATACTGCGAAAAACGTTCCTCCGGAGTCGGTTCCTTACTGCAGCCTGCGACGAATACTGCTAAAAATATTAATCCTATAAACAAAATCATCCTTTTCATACGTACCCCTCCTCCCGTCTGATTATACCAAAGATTTTCCAACTAACAAAAGGGACAAACAGCCCACGCTTTCACCCTTTAAAGCAGCGGGGTCAGTCCCCCCGCCGCTTTAACGCATTAACGTCCTGGGGGTGAGACCCCCAGGACGTTAATGTGTTAAAGTCTTTATTATTAAGAGTTAGTTGATTCTTCTGAGTCTGTTGAAGTGTCTTTGTCTTGGCCTGCGTCTTTGTCTTCACCGGCGTCTTTTTTGTCAGAGCTGTCATCCGCTGGTGTGCCTTCTTGATCAGCAGCACCTTCTTCAGTAGCTTCTTCTGACTTGCCTGCATCTCCATCAGTAGCAGCTTTTTCATTCGTTATTTCTGCTTCCTGCAATGAGCTAAGCGACTTGTTGAAGTACTCATGCGGATTTACAGGTACATTTTCCTTACGGATTTCAAAGTGGACGTGGTTGCCAGCCTTTTCATTGATCAGGCTTGTACCAGATTTCGCAATGACTTGTCCTTGCTCAACTTGGTCGCCAACTTTAACTTCATAGTCTTTAACTGATTGATATTGTGTTACAATACCTTTGTCATGCTCGATTACAATGACGTTTCCAAGTAAACCATCTTCCATGACTTTAGTGACAGTACCACTTAATGAAGCAACAACATCAAATTCCTTGCCATCTTTAGAAGCAATGTCTAAACCAGTGTTCGGGTGGTACGTATTGTCATAGAACACTAGAGCTGCTTCTTGCTCTTCTGCCTTGCTGTCATTATCATAGAATCCCATTTGGATGACAGCGTCGTCTTCACTCACTACTGGCATTACAAAGTTTTCCATTGCGCGGTTAACTTCAACTGCTGGCTGGTCATTAAATTTTTTGCCAGGCATATCAGTCGCTTTGTACTCGCTCTGATCTGTTCCGTTGCTACCGCTGTTTTGATACCATAGGACACCAGTTAGAATGATTGCGGCACTAGCAATATAAACTGTCGGATACACCCACCGCTTCTTGAAAAAGCTGTTCTTTTTGTCTTGAGAAGATCTTTCCTCTCTCATTTTCATCACCTCAGCAATCAGTCTGAACAGATGCGAAAAAATATATACATAGAGTTGAAAAATTTTTTACTGCTTATTTTTCGACAAAGGTGATTATTTTATGCAAAAAAGTTTTCGAGCGGGGGAAATTTTAGGTTTTGAGCTAGATCTCGTCTTGTTATAACAATATAAAGTGAGGGTTTATCATGAAAAAGTTACTAGTATGGTTTTTGCGAATTCTTCCTTTTGCCTATATGGCCGCGATCTGGATTATGTCCAGCCTGCCAGATACCGCTGTAATTGAGCTTCCTGACCGCGGTGTCGACCGCTTTTTAAAAGAGTCGCTACATCTCGTAGAATTCGGGATTTTATATGTATTTCTCGTATTGGCGGCATTAACGACCCGTCGCTTCACACCGGCATTAAGCTTTATCTTCATGGGTGTGGCCATCTCGTACGGCCTGCTCGACGAGATTCACCAAAGCTTCGTCCCATACCGGTCCTCAACCGTCATTGATTTTGTAAAAGATGTAATTGGGGTTTTAGTGGCATCCCACTTTATTCATCACGCTTACTTTAGCGGCAAGTTTGTGAGGTTGGGAAGGGTTTTGCGTGGGATTGAGAGACGAGTTATAAGAAAACCATAGTTACAATATTGAAAGGCGCTGGCTTTGTTATGAAAGCCAGTTTTTTTTGGCTTTTTAAGGGGAAAATAAAGTGGTTTTTGCTTCAACTGGTATTAAATTCAGTTCAACTGGTATTAAAATGTTTCTAACTGGTATTAAACCATAACCAACTGGTATTAAATCGCTCTCAACCGGTATTATCCTTCATTATGGTTAATAGTTCATAAATAATTCACTCAATAAATGGTACCTTAACAGGTACTTTACAGCCAATTGTAGAATTCATACTAAAAACTATTAAGGAAGTGACCGTATTGATTGAAAAAGATAGATCATATCCTCTTCGGCTTATCATGTACGAAGCTTTACTGGAAAGAATCTTGAAAAACCATTCTAAAATCCCTTTGATTGAACAGGAATATAAAGGGTGGCGTGCGGGTTACAAAGGGGAACTGCAAACCGATTATCGCTTGAGCTTTCTGCCTGAAAAAGGCTTCTTTATATTCCGTGATTTACGCCTTGCAGATGGGGAATGGTACTTTCAAATGGATACCCTCATTTTAACTCTTCGTTATATCCTTCTTATTGAAACAAAGAACTACTCTGGAACCCTATTTTTTGATAAAGATTCCGAACAAATCATCCAAACAAAAGAAGAGATAGAAAAATCCTATGATAATCCTATCCTACAAGTTAGAATGCAATCCTGGCATTTGAAAAGATGGCTGCAGGAGCATAAATTCACTGTCCCTCCCATCTATCACTTTGTTACAATCAGCAATCCTTCTACTATTATCAAAACAAGTGATCGCTCGATAAATAAATTAGTAATAAAAGGGGATGTGTTATTAAATCGGGTGCTTCAGATTGATGAAATCAATTCAAATGCTGTTATTCCCGAAAAAGAGGCAAGAAAGTTATCCAAATTGCTCATAAAGAAACATACTCCTCACCATCCAGATATACTTAAACCTTATTCCCTCACTCAAGCCGATCTCCAATCTGGTGTTCAATGTCCATCCTGCTTTTCCTTTGGAATGACACGTGAAAAATGGATATGGAGATGTCCCGTATGCTCCCGAACTTCTAAAACGGCTCACTATAAGACTATTAAGGATTTTTTCCTTCTTATTAATCCAACCCTGTCTAATGCTGCATTTAGGGATTTTACTAAGGAAATCTCTCTGAGGGCTGCCACCAACATATTATCTTCGATGAACCTTCCTTATACAGGCAGTAAAAAAGGCCGCCTCTACCACATGCCAGATGATCTCGAATCCTTCTTCAACTTAAATTATTCCGCGAAAAAATAAAAAATCCCAATCCAACATTATCACGCTAAAAAGCCAGGGCGCACTTTGCCCTGGCAGTGTAATCTTCAGTTTCTGGAACCTCATGGGCTGGCTTTCCAACTACACGCAGTCCCAGCCTATTCCTACTTCCTCGCCGTAACCTTCGTCATCAAACTATCCGCAGAACTGATCTCTACACCCTTATAATAGTGCGTGACGATGTCTTTATAGGTCTTGCCCTCTGTCGCCATGCCGTTGGCGCCGTATTGGCTCATGCCGACACCGTGGCCGAAGCCTTCGGTGGTGATGACAACGTCATTGCCTTTTAGCACCCAGGAGAAGTCGCTGGATCTTAAATCGAGCTTTTCGCGGACTTCCTTGCCGGTTAAAACCTTTCCGCCTATATCAATCTTTCCAACGCGGTTGCCGGCTGTCCGTGTAATGACCTTTCCGATTGTAGAGGAATTCGGCAGCTTCACCCCGAGCTTTGTTTCCACTTGCGCGATCGTCAAAACGGTTTGGCTGCGGAACTTTGGCGATTTCAAGTCCCACGGGCTTTCAACGCTGCGCAGGTATGGGAAAGCATTGGCCCAGTATTCCTCCGAGTTCTCAGTGAAGCCGTTACTTGTAGAAAAGAAGGTTGCATCGATCGGTGCCCCGTCAAAAGTCAGAACCTGCCCGTCAGTTGCTTTTACAGCATCGGCAATCTTCTTGATTTTCCATTTATAATCAACGCCCCACTGCTTCTTCAGCTCTTCTTTATTTTTAAAGACCTGGTGGATGGTTGTATCGTTCAGCTGAGCTCCTGCGGGAACGCCTACTTTATTCGGGCTCATCATTTGTTTTACATAGTAGGTTCTCGCGGATAGCGCCTGCGCCTTCAATGCCTCCAGCTCGAATTCAGCTGGCATTTCGGCTGCTACCACGCCAATTAAGTATTCGTCCAGTGGAAGCTTCTCTGTCTTTGACAAAGCAGTCCGGTATACGGCCACCTCAACAGCCGAATCTGCGGACGGTACCGCTGAGACATCCTTCGCATCATTCTGGAGCTCTTCACCCAGCTTTCCGCCTGCCTTTTCTTCCATAAAAGGGAGGACGAGCATGGTTGGTATGAGGAGTGTGACAGCGAATAGGATAGCAGCTAGTACGATGAAAGGTTTGAATTTTAACATAGAAAAAGCCTCCATTATGAAATTAAGGCGGTTATTACCGTCTCAATTCATTCTTATGGAGGCGGACAAGCATTTATGACAAAATTTTTGATCAATCGCTATTTGGCAAAAATGATTGCCTTTTAAAAAAATGAAATTGGACAGTTATTTTATTACAAGAATTTACTCATAACCAAATCAGATCGTATAAAAAGAAAAAACCGCAGAACTATACTATTATGCACAATTCTCCGGTTTATTGGGTATGTTGATTTATGCGTTCATATCTGAAACGAGGTTCTCAGTCACTGGCATTTCTTCGATTTCGCTTACGCGTTCGATGTCTGCACCAAGGGCAGCTAGCTTAAGATGGAAATCAACGTATCCGCGGTCAAGGTGATACAGTTCTGTCACGCGCGTCATTCCATCGGCTACAAGGCCAGTCAGGATCAATGATGCAGCTGCACGCAAGTCTGTCGCTGCCACTTCTGCTCCCTGAAGGTCAGATGGTCCGTTCATGATTACAGAGCGTCCATCAATTTTAATGTTAGCGTTCATACGGCGGAATTCTTCCACATGCATGAAACGATTTTCGAATACCGTTTCTGTGATCATGCTTGTTCCCTGAGCGCGCAATAGCAGTGCCATCATCTGGGATTGCATATCCGTCGGGAATCCAGGGTGTGGCATTGTCTTGATATCAACTGCTTTTAGCGTTTCAGGTCCGATGACACGAAGACCGTCTTCTTCTTCAATGATTGTAACGCCCATTTCTTCCATCTTGGCAACTAATGAAGATAAATGTTCAGGTACAGCGCCTTTTACAAGGACATTTCCGCCTGTAATGGCAGAAGCAACCATGAATGTTCCTGCTTCAATTCGGTCAGGAATAATGTTGTGGTCTGCGCCAAACAATACTTCAACACCTTCGATACGGATTGTGCCTGTACCTGCGCCACGAACCTTCGCACCCATTTTGTTCAGGAAGTTTGCAAGGTCTACGATCTCTGGTTCTTTTGCGACGTTTTCCATGATCGTCGTGCCTTTTGCAAGAACAGCAGCCATCATGATATTTTCCGTAGCGCCAACGCTAGGGAAATCTAAATATATTTTAGCTCCGTGTAAGCCATTAACTGCTTCGGCTTCAATAAAACCGTTTCCTACCTTCACTGTTGCACCCATTGCTTCGAAGCCTTTAAGGTGCTGGTCGATAGGACGGGAACCGATTGCACAGCCGCCTGGCAGCGCTACGCGAGCACGGCCATTCCTGGCAAGCAGGGATCCCATTACAAGTACAGAAGCACGCATTTTACGAACATATTCAAATGGCGCTTCGATTTTTAACTCTCTAGATGCATCTACTGTTATTGTGTTATTTTTAAACTCCACTACGGCGTTTAAAGAACGTAATACTTCGTTGATGGTATATACATCGGAGAGAGTTGGCACATCACGAATTACGCTTTTTCCGTCACTTGCTAATAATGTTGCAGCGATAACAGGCAAGACGGCATTCTTAGCTCCTTCAACTTTTACAGAACCGCTTAGCCTTTGTCCGCCGCGGACGATGATTTTTTCCAAGTGTATTCCCCTCCGCGTCCAATTTCTCTATATTAATATTCAATCGTTATGATTGGTGTGCCAACTACAAGGGTAGTCTTACCGCCCAATCGTTCAGTTTTCCGTAATCCAAGCTGCATATTCATGTCATGTTCACTGCTCAATGATTTGTCGAATAAAGGCGAGAAAGCGGATGTAGAAATAAATGAATCCTCTTCTAATCCTTCAATTTCTTTAGCGTTAAATGCCTTTAGCAGTTTACTCTTATAAACAGGTAAAGCCGAGTCTATCTTATCATTGATAATGCCTTCGATACAAGAGAAAGTTGTGGCATTTCCTCGAAAAATGTCAAATATTCTGCTTGGTAAATTTTTGCTCAAAAAGGCTTCTGTATTTTTATTCCAAGACTGACCTCTGACTTCATACATGACATACGTATGTACCTGGCCGTTTGTGTCGGTAGAAATAATTTTAATTTTTTCGTGAAGCCGTGAAGACTTTGATACAGCAACGATTTCTCCATGGTTAGAATCATTGCTGACAGTCCATGTCCAATTTGGAAGCTTACCCTTCAAATCTTGGACCAGACCTTTTACATCTTCTTGATCATTTACATTTTCCAATGATTCCCTTGCATATAAAGACCACCCAGTGATCAAAATATTTTCGTTCTGCAAAACTGAGGCCAGAGTCTGGATCTCATGTTCAGCATCAGCTACAGTCGTTTTATTCCCAGCTTGAAGCACAATAAAACCAATAATGCCAAAAATTGATAAAATAAACGAAATTTTCTTCATGTCGATCTCACTCTCCCCTTATTACCATTGTTACCAGGAGAGCAAATCACATACTTGGGAATTCTCGTCACTTTCTGACACTATTTTTCGGGTCAACTTTGCCGGGTGTACGCTCTTTGTGAAAAAACAAACATGTACATACATAATAAACTGCAACAAATTGAATTTTACTCAATATTTGTCAATTTGAAAACATGTATGAAGACCTAATTTTTTACCAATTGAAAGATCATCGGCAGCTGCTGTGACCATTGGAGGTAATCAAGGAAGAAATTACTGACAGTGGAACCTAGCGCAATTGATGCAAAAATATATAAAACCCGGGCTTGAAGAACATGATTAGCCCTGAGCAGCTTTTCAAATTGAAGCGCCTGAAGTGCCCACCAGGCAAGCCCGATGAATGCTAAATGGGATATAATGCTGGTCAGTGCAAATGGACCAATACCTGAAATCATTTCTCTTCCCCCTTTTTCCCTTCTATTTTAACATACGGCCGATGCATACCTGTAATTAGACGGCACACGAGAATGAAAGTTACATTTTAAAGGAGAAAAACTTCATATATCATGTTAGCAACACGCAAAAAAGCTGGCCTGCGCATTCTCGCAAGCCAGCTTCCTTCACATTATTTTACCCCTTAGCCGTGTAGAATGGCCCCCGTGATGAATCAGATTTTCCCCAAAATCCGTTTCATGAAAGTTTCGAATTAGATCCTTTCAAGATCAAATAAGTCTTACCTCATAAAATCAACGAACTGATTGAAATTCGCATGCAGGAAGTCCAATGCCACATTTGGCATTACTCCGAACAGGATTGTTGCAGCAGCAGTAATGATGACAACTGCTGTAATTCCTGCCGGCATTTCGATTTTAGCGTCGTCCGCTGCCGGACGGAAGAACATCTGCGTCATAATTCCAAAGTAATAGAAATACGATACCACCGTTGTGGCAATCATAATCGATACAAGGACATAATGCGCCTCGTCGACCATCAATGCGCCCAAGAAGATATTAAGTTTACCGATAAAGCCTGCTGTACCTGGGATTCCTGCGAGTGACAGGATGAAGATTCCCATTGTGACCGCAAGCAGCGGTGCACGGCGGTAAAGGCCCGCAAAGTGGCTGATATCCTCTGAACCCGTCTTTGCTGTAATCAGCTGGATAATCGCAAATGCACCAAGGTTCATTAATACGTAAGCAAGCAGATAGAACCAGATCGAATCGAAGGTCACGAATGACATGGCCGTCAGTGCGACGAGTATATAACCTGCATGCGCGATGCTTGAGTAAGCGAATAGACGTTTAATATTGCGCTGTCTTAACGCAACCACGTTACCGATGATCATCGTTGCTCCCGCAAGGAAACCAATATAATCCTGGAGTGCGAACAACAGCGGAATTGGCTGCTCTCCTGCTTCACCTGGCACCGGAACATATCCGAATACGGATAAAAGAATTCGAAGGATGATCACAAATCCAGCTGTTTTTGACACAACACTCAAGAACGCAGTCACTGGAGTTGGAGCTCCCTGGTACACATCCGGCGCCCACATATGGAATGGAGCGGATGCAAGCTTGAATGAAAGTCCAATGAAAATCATGAAGAATGCCAGTCCAAGAAGGTAGATGTGCTGACCATCAGAGATGCCTCCGAAGACAGTGGCAATTCCTTTTAAATTTGTTGTTCCAGCCAAGCCGTACACATAGCTCATACCGAACAAAGTGATTGCACTTGAAATACCGCCGTTAATGACGTATTTCATCGCGGATTCGTTTGACTGAAGGTTACGCTTGCGCATACCCGCCAATATATAAGAAGGAATCGAAAGCAATTCAAGTCCGACGAACAAAGTAATCAAGTCGCCGCTTGAAGCCATCATCATTGCACCAAGCAATGCAGCGAGGAACAGGTAGAAAAATTCTCCTTTATAATCCTCGAGACCTTCATTGTGCGGAAAATCAATAGCCAAAAGCATGACGAGCGCCGAACCAACAAGCAGGATCAGCTTAAAGGCAATCGCAAACGAATCGAGCCTGAAGGTATCAAACAAGATTGACGTTGTTTCACTGCCGATTAACATCACCAATGAAATAATTGCTGCGAGAATACCGATAAAACCAATCCAGCCAAGCACTTTGCGGTCAACGTGCTTTGGCATGAATAAATCAAGAACTGACAGGGCTGTTGCTACTCCCAGGATGATGAATTCAGGAGTCATCGTTCCCCAATCAAATGATAGAAGCGTATCTAGATCCATCGTTCATCACCCCCCTATTCCCATCAAGATAGTTTCTAAAGTTGCCTGAAGCGGTTCACTCAGAACGTTTGGATATACTCCAATCAGGACGATCAAGCCAACAAGCACCAAAATCGGTGCCCATTCAAACGAGCGGACATCGGAAATACCGACAAATTCTCGTTCTGCTTTGCCGTACGTGATCGCAAGAACGGCGCGAAGCAGGTAAACGGCTGTCATGATGATACCGAGAGTACCAACCGCAGCAAGGATCGGCATTTCTTTGAATAGCCCAAAGAACGCCATGAATTCGCTGACGAATCCGGACATACCCGGCAACCCAAGTGACGCCATTGCGCCAGCAAGCAGGAAGCCTGAGGCAATCGGCATTCCCTTAGCAAGCCCGCCAAGGTTCGCTAGAGTAGTAGTGTGGGTGCGTTCATACAGCACTCCAACCAGGAAGAACAATAACGCTGAAATCAAGCCGTGTGATACGACCTGGAAAATCGCTCCTTGAATACCAGCTTCATTATTTGCCCCAAGTCCGATTAACACAATACCCATATGGGAAATAGAAGAGTAAGCAAGAACCATTTTGAAATCTGTCTGGATAAAAGCAAGAAACGCTCCGTACAGCAGATTGATAACGCCAAGTACTGCAAGCAGAACTGTCAATTGTTCAAATTGCTCTGGGAAGATTCCCATCCCGAAGCGGATTAAACCGAAAGCACCGATTTTCAAAAGAATCCCTGAGTGGATCATAACGATTGAAGGCGGCGCCTCTACGTGAACGCGCAGCATCCAGCTGTGGAGCGGAAAGATTGGCAGCTTTACGCCGAAAGCGACAAGCAGGGCAATCAATAATCCCATCTTCAGTGACTCTGATACCGGCGCTACTAATGTCGCATTTTCAGTGTTCAAAATCATTCTGAGCATTTCAATATTTGAAGTGCCTGTTCTTGAAAATAACACCATGATGACAATCAGCAGGATTGCTGAGCCAAGGCCGTTATAGATCAAGAAGCTGTAAGCAGCCTTTTCTCTTTCGTAATAGCCCCACTTCCCAATCAAGAAAAACATTGGGATCAGGGTGATTTCAAAGAAAAGGAAGAACAGGATCAAGTTTTGGGATGTAAATACTCCAAGCATGCCGATTTCAAGAAGCAAAAACAGCATGTAGTAGCCCTTCCATTCTTTCTTTATATGGAAGGATGCAAGAGCTGCAAGCGTTGCAATCACTGCCGTCAGTACGACCATGATCAGCCCAAATCCATCAATTCCTAGTTCATAATTGACGCTGAACATGCCAGATTGCTCGGCACTTTGTCCGCCAAACTGGATCCAGCGGAATTGTTCCGAAAAATTAGCAAGGTCTGCTCCGCCGCGATAGGAAAAATAGGCGATGAGAGCCAAAGCCAGCGACGGAAGTGTCGCTAAAACTCCAAGCATTTTGATTCCTGACTCATTTGCTTTAGGCATGAACGCCAAAAGCAGGATACCTAGTAAAGGGGAGAATACCAGCAAGGTAAGAAAATAGTTGAAATCCATTATAAATACCCCCCTGTTAACGCGAAGATGACCATCAGAACTGCCAAACCGACAAAGGCGATTGCGCCATATGTCTGTACCTGGCCGCTTTGAAGCTTAGCACCAGTTTTACCAAGAGCCTGGACAGAAGCAGTTGTCAGTTTCACTAGGCCTTCAACAAGGAAGAGCTCGATAAAGCGCAGGAATAAACTGATCCCTTTTGTTCCAAACACAATAGTCTGGCTGTAAATTTCATCGATAAAGTATTTGTTCTTAACGACGCTGTACGTAAGCGGAATTCTGCTGCTGAGCCAATCACGTGACAATGACTTTTTGCTGTACATCATCCACGCAAGCAGAATACCAAGCAGGGATACGACTGTCGCAACAACCATAATCCAAGCCGGACCTTCGATGTGTCCATGACCAAGCGCTTCATTTCCTTCTGTCAGCCAGTCGCCAAGGAAAGTGCCGAACCAAGGTGTGTTCACATAACCAGCGATAACAGCAAGAACACCAAGTACGACCATTGGCAATGTCATGACTGACGGTGATTCATGGACATTCTTCATCTCGCTGCGTGCCTCACCGGCAAAGACCATGAAGAACAGGCGGAACATATAGAATGCCGTGAAAAATGCTGCAATCACTGCTAGCCAGAACAAGACATAATTTCCGTGAGACCATGCAGCAATTAAAATTTCGTCTTTACTGAAAAATCCTGAAAATAATGGGACGCCGCTGATTGCCAATGTTCCGATCAGGAACAGAGGTCCAGTGAACGTAAGCTTTTTCCAAAGCCCGCCCATTTTCTCAATATCCTGAGTATGTACAGCATGAATGACGCTGCCTGCTGCAAGGAACAACAATGCTTTGAAAAAAGCATGAGTCATCAAATGGAATACTCCGGCAACATAGCCGGCAGACCCTAATGCGAGCATCATATAGCCAAGCTGGCTGACTGTTGAAAACGCAAGAACGCGTTTGATATCAGTCTGTACAAGACCAATCGTAGCGGCAAAGATAGCCGTAAAGGCACCAATGATCGCTACCGTCATCATGGCTGTTTCACTCGCATTGAATAGCGGGAACAGCGATGCGACTAAGTAAACACCCGCAGCAACCATTGTCGCTGCGTGGATTAACGCAGAAACTGGCGTTGGGCCTTCCATCGCGTCAGGAAGCCACGTGTGAAGCGGAAACTGACCTGATTTACCTACCGCCCCGATGAAAATCAGGATGGCTGTCAAGGTAATCATTGTGCCAGAAATAGCGCCTTCTTCTACTGCTGAAAATATCTCATCATATTCGAAGCTGCCAGTTTGCCAGAATAATAAAATCATCCCAATCAGCAGCCCGACATCCCCGATACGGGTCATGATGAAGGCTTTTTTTGCAGCCGCTTTGGCGCTTTCTTTGTAAAAATAGAATCCGATTAACAGGAATGAACCTACACCGACCAGCTCCCAGAAAATATAAGTCTGAAGAAGATTCGGCGAGATTACAAGACCTAACATCGCAAATGTAAATAACCCTAGATAAGCATAGAAAACCGGGATCCGCTCATCACCATGCATATATCCTTTTGAATAGGTATGTACAAGGAAGCTGACAAGAGATACGATCACCAGCATCAATGCATTTAATTGGTTTACTTCAAAGCCCGCAGTCAGTTGTAAATCCCCTATTGTCAGCCAGACGGTTTCGGCTTTAAAGGTGGACTCCGTCAAGCGCTCGAGAAGCACAAGGATGGAGTATACCAGTGAGGCAAGAGTCGCTAAAATTCCAACGAAAGCACTTGCTTCTTTGAGCTTTTTACCGAATAGAAGAAGGAATAAAAAGGATACAAGCGGGAACAGCGGAATGAGCCAAGCATTCTCCATTAATATCACAATCCCCTTTTTTGAACGGGCGTTGTCTATCATTTATACGTCCGTCAGATTGAGGCCCGCATTACACGGGGCAGTCCAGCTACAAGAAATGTTCCAAAATATCGCGCACACACATTTTTATGGTACGCTTTCCTTTTGATCGAATTAATTTTTGAGCTGATTCATTTCATCAACATTGACCGATCTGCGGTTGCGGTAAAGAGCAATCAAAATCGCTAGTCCCACAGCTGCTTCTGCTGCTGCTACCGAGATGGCAAACAGTGCGAAAACCTGGCCTGTGATGGAAGGGTTCAACCCGTATTTACTGAAGGTTACTAGATTGATATTGACTGCATTGAGCATCAATTCAATCGAGATCAACACGATAACTGTGTTCCGTTTAGTCAAAGCACC
This sequence comes from Bacillus sp. JJ1609, assembly GCF_036967045.1. Taxonomy (NCBI): domain Bacteria; kingdom Bacillati; phylum Bacillota; class Bacilli; order Caryophanales; family Bacillaceae; genus Bacillus; species Bacillus sp. JJ1609. The sequence goes on from NZ_JBALSS010000004.1 coordinate 68,506, forward strand.
GTATAGTCCGATGCAAAATAGGATAAGTGCAAGTGCAAGAAAGGCTGAAACTGGAACAGAACTCATTCCTTATCCCCCTCCTTATCATCATTTCGCGCCAATACGATAGCGCCTACCAACGCGACAAGCAGTATTACGGATGTCAGCTCAAATGGAATGATGTATTTGGAGTAAAGCGCCATTCCGATTTGTTCTGTGTTATCTTCATGCAGCGTATTCGGGACTGCTTCAAAACTCAAGTCATAGATTCCGTAATAAACAGCTGAACCGAAGCCCAGTACGCCAAGAAGAACCAGGATCTTTCTCCATGGACTTGTTTTTTGCTCTTCATCGTCACTGTGGTGGCGGGTAAGCATGATTCCGAATAGCATGATGATCGTGATCGCTCCGGAATAAATCATGACCTGGATCACCGCTATGAATTCGGCTGATAACAAAATATAAATTCCTGCAATACTGACGAATGTAAAGACGAGTGCAACGACCATGTGGATGACCTTGGTAAGGTTCAATAAAAGCACGCCGCCGATTACCGCCACTAAAGCAAGTGACATAAACGCAAAAAATTCGCCTGATAACGTCATGCTTTATTCACCTTCCGTATATTCTCATCATTTTCGTCAAGCCATTCCAGGTTCTTAAATAAGTCATCCCGACTGTATTCAGCAAGCTCAAAGTTGTTCGTCATGATGATCGCTTCAGTCGGGCAAACTTCTGTGCATAGGTCACAGAGGATGCAAAGCTCGAAGTTGATATCATACGTATCTATGATTTTTCCTTTTTTCGTTGGATCAGGATGCTTTTTACCAGTCAAATTAATGCATTCTGTCGGACAAATGTTGGCACATTGATTGCAGACAATGCATTTTTCGGGATAAAACTTCTGAATGCCCCGGAACCGGTCCGGAAGCGGAATTGGCTCGTTCGGATAATCATAAGTGAGCTTTTCACGAGATAATTGTTTAAGGGTATAAGCTAATCCTTTAGTCCATCCTAGCACGTTATTCACCCCTTTTAATGCAGGAAGCAGAGGCGCTTTTTTAAAGCGAATGCTCCCATTCTTTTTTTAAATATTGAAAAGTTCTTTTATCAAAGCTGTCAGGAAAATGTTTGCAAGTGCAACCGGCAGTAGTACCTTCCATGCGAACTCCATCAGCTGGTCTGCACGGATACGCGGGAACGTCGCCCGGAACCAGATCAGAATATACACCACAAGGCTGAACTTAAGCGAGAACCACACAGCGCCTGGAATAAAGCCCAGGAACGGAAGCGGCAGCCAGCCTCCAAGGAAAAGCACAACAATCAAGGCAGACATTGCGAACATATACACATATTCAGCAAGCATGAACATCGCCCAGCGGAAGCCAGAGTACTCGGTATGGAAGCCGGCAACTAGTTCGTTTTCCGCTTCAGCAAGGTCGAATGGTACCCTGTTCAGTTCTGCAGTAGCAGCAATGAAGAATACGATGAAGGCGATTGGCTGCCATAGAATGAACCAGCCTTTACTGCCCTGTGCCTCTACGATTTCATTCAAGTTCAGGCTTCCTGAAAGCAGGACAATCCCAAGAACGCTCATGACCAGCGGAATTTCATAGGAAATCATTTGTGCCGCAGCACGCATACCGCCAAGCAAGGAGTACTTATTGTTTGATGCCCAGCCTGCCATTAACATCCCGACAATCGTCAGGCCTGAAATAGCGATATAGTATAGGAAACCAACATTCAAATCAGCAAATTGCAGTTCATCTGTAAGCGGGATGGTCGCCATTACCATGAAGGATGGAGCAAACGCAATCACCGGTGCGATGATGAACAGCGGCTTATCTGCTAATTTCGGGATTAAGTCTTCTTTTACCAAAAGCTTCAAAACGTCGGCCACAGACTGCAAGAGGCCCCATTTTCCGCCGACATGTGCCGGGCCATAACGTCCCTGCATAAAACCAAGCACTTTTCTCTCAGCCAGAATGGCCATTGTTACAAATCCGAGGATTACGAGCAACAGGACAACTGCCAAAAGAAAGAAAATACCAAAGTTGATCAAGCCCGGGCTATTAGTGAGAAGATCCGCAACCATTAGCCGTCTACCTCCCCAAGAACGATATCAACCGCTCCTAAAATTGCAATCAGATTCGAGATGCTTTCACCTTCTAAAAGTTTAGGAAGGATTTGCAAATTATAGAAGCTCGGCCTTCTGAACTTGAGACGGTAAGGCTCTTTTTTGCCATCGCTGGATATGTAACAGCCGATTTCGCCTCTGGAGCCTTCGATCCGGACAAATGCTTCCCCTTTTGGAGCCTTGATGATCTTTGGAACCTTGGCCATGATTTCTCCCTCTTTCGGGAATTGTTCCAAAGCCTGTTCGATGATTTTAAGTGATTCTTCGATTTCGCCTAACCTGCAATAGTAACGGGCAAGTGCGTCTCCTTCTTCACGGGTGACAACATCAAAGTCGAAGCGATCATAAATTGAATACGGCTCATCCTTGCGCAAATCCCATTTGACGCCAGTACTGCGAAGGTTTGCCCCACTCAATGAGTAGTTGATGGCATCTTCTTTTGTATATTTGCCGATGCCTTTTGTACGGTTAAGGAAAATTTCATTTCCCGATACTAGCTGATGGTATCCCTTCAGCTGTCCTCTTAAATAAGGGATAAAATCGGCAACCTTTTCAAGCCAGCCTTCCGGAGCATCCCATTTAACACCGCCTACCCGCATGTAGTTGAAGGTCAGGCGCGCACCTGAAAGTTCATTCAGCAGATTCAGGATCATTTCGCGGTCACGGAATGCATACAGCAATGGGCTCGTAGCTCCAAAGTCAAGGATGAAGGTTCCCCACCAGAGCAGATGGCTGGCAACACGGTTCAATTCCATTGCAAGAACCCTTAAGTACTCAGCTCGTTCAGGAACTTGGATGCCCATCATTGTTTCTACTGCATGGACAAGTACATAGTTATTCGTCATTGCCGATACATAATCCATTCGGTCCGTATACGGAATGATCTGGGTATATTGAAGATTTTCCGCAAGTTTTTCCGTACCGCGGTGCAGGTAGCCGATTACAGGCTTTGCTTCCACTATAATTTCCCCGTCGATTTTAAGAACGAGGCGGAATACACCGTGTGTACTCGGGTGCTGCGGGCCCACGTTCAAGAGCATTTCTTCTGTGCGTATCACGGGCTACACCTCCACATCATACGGTTCATAGTCTTTTCTTAATGGGTGGCCGACCCAGTCTTCACCTAGCATGATGCGATGGAGGTTAGGATGGCCTTCGAATTTAATACCAAGCAAGTCGTAAGTCTCACATTCAGGCCAATCAGCACCAGCCCAAAGCGGCTGAACGGATTCAATGACCGGATGATCGCGATCTAGTTTGACCTTCAGTGCAACTGTCTGCCTGTTTTTATATGAGTATAAATGCACATACACTTCCATATGTGTTACAAAATCAGTGCCGTGAAGCTCTGATAAATAATCGAATCCTAGCAATTCATTGTACTTCAGGAATGCAGCGACACGATGATACGAATCTTTCTTCGCAACAAGCGTCGGCACATCCTTGGATAACGGGTTAATATAGTAATCTTCTAAAACATCCGCACCAAGGTTATCTGAAATCACTTTTACATACTTATCAAGATATGGCTGGTTTGGAGAAGGCTTCTTCTCTTCTGCAGGTTCTGCAGCTTCGGTTTTTGCTCCGGCTGCGGACTTTGCCTTTGCGGCAGCTGCTGCTTTGGCCTTAGCTGCGGCAATCGCTTTCGCTTTTTCGTCATCCGCTGATCCACCAGCATCTCCGCCCATTGCTGCAGCTTTCGCTTTCGCTGCTGCGGCTGCCTTTGCTTTCGCTACTGCTGCGGCTTTTTTCTTCGCCAGGTCATCATCGTCGCCTGCTAGAGCTTCTGATCCTTCACCTGCCTCGGCCTTTGCTTTCAGTTTTGCTGCAGCTGCCGCCTTTGCTTTCGCTACCGCTGCGGCTTTCTTCTTCGCCAGGTCATCGTCGTCGCCTGCTGGAGCTTCTGCTGATTCTCCTGCTTCTGCCTGGCCAGTCGCTTTCATTTTCGCGAGTGCGGCTGCCTTTGCTTTTGCTGCGGCGGCGGCTTTTTTCTTCGCGAGGTCTGCTTCGTCTCCTGTTGGCTCTGCCGGAGTGGCTGGAGTCTCTGACGCTACAGGAGCTTCAGGTGATTCTCCTGCTGCTTGCGCATTCGCTTTCATTTTCGCCAATGCTGCTGCCTTCGCTTTTGCTGCAGCGGCGGCTTTTTTCTTCGCGAGGTCTGCGTCATCACTTGCTGCAGGTGCCTCAGCTTGTTTTTCTTCTGGTGCAGCGACTTTTTCAGCAACCTCTTTCGGATCATTTCCTTCACCGGATTGCTTTGCTGCCATGCGCTGTTTTGCCAGCTCTTTCGCTTTTTCAGCTGCTTCTCTCTTTATCTGCTCTAAATCCTTTTCCCCGCTCATCGGTTAGATCACCTTCTTCCCGGTCTTCGCCTCGTAACGGATTTTCTCTTTTAATTTATTAATCCCGTAAATGAGTGCTGCTGGGTTCGGCGGGCATCCCGGTATGTATACATCGACGGGAACGATCTGGTCGACCCCTTTTACTACTGAATAAGATTTTACGTAAGGACCTCCTGCTGTCGCGCATGATCCCATGGCAATTACCCATTTTGGTTCAGCCAGCTGATCATACAGTCGGCGCACTGTAGGAGCCATTTTTTTCGTAACAGTTCCTGATACGATCATGACATCTGATTGACGCGGCGAGTTCCGGTAAAACGTTCCGAAACGGTCAAGGTCATAGTGAGCGGAGCTGGAAGCCATCATTTCGATCGCACAGCAAGCTAGACCGAATGTCATTGGCCACATGGAGTTGCTTCGTGCCCAGCCTTTAACCTGTTCAAGTGTTGTCACGAATACATTTCTTTGGAGTTCTGCCATTTCTGCAGGTGAAAGATCATCCAATTTTAAATCCATTTTAGCACCTTCTTTTTCCACGCGTAGATGAGTCCAATGAGAAGCAATACGACAAAGATCAGCATTTCAATCAACGCAAAGATCCCCAACTTCTCATAGGCGACAGCCCATGGATACAAAAACGCTGTTTCTACATCAAAAATAACGAACATAAGAGCAAAAACATAATAACGGACGTTAAACTGAACCCTAGCATCGCTGAAAGGTTCCATCCCGCTCTCGTAGGTGGTATATTTCCGCTCATCCTGCTTGTACTTAGGACGCAGCAGCTTTGCTGCGAATAAAGCAACAACCGGAAGCAATACCCCGAGACATAGGAACACAAAGACTATCAAATAGTTATTTTGATATAGATTCAACTGTTCCATGCCCATCCCTCCAATGTTGTAAAATTTTCATACTTATCAAACTTGTAACCGATAACAATTATACCATTGTTGCAAATGTGTGTCGATAAAGCTTTGAACAAACTGGCAACCTTCTTCCATGCCTTTTTCAATAGAAAAATAGGGTACAAAAATGACTTGGATCGATAGCCAGAATTAGTCGTCCACTTCCATACTTAGTTGCATGGATCGGAATTTATTCGTCTTGTTTTGAACAGGTGTTTTCTTGAGGATGACAGCGCTCGGCTTTTCAGGAAAGTGCAGACCGGAAATAAGTTCGAGCCACTGCTGTAAAAGTTTGTAACACCGGGTAGTGGCAATCGGTTACATTTTATATTAAAACCTACATTCGCTAATTTTGTCAGTGACGTTTATCAACATTTTTGTAATCTGCAACAGGCGGGAGAATCTTTGAAAGTTTTTTTAAAAATAAGGATATATTGGAGTGAAAATTTTTGTTAGTCAGCGGAAAGGTAGAAGAGATGATTAATTTTGATTATTCAAGTGGGAATTCTTTTGAGAAATTTGTCTGCGTTCTTTTTTATTGGCGGTTTTCACATATATATTGGCGAAAATCTCAATTTATTGGCAGAAAAATAATTTTATTGGCGAAAATTTAAATATATTGGCGAAGTTCACAACTTTTTTGGCGAAACGGAAGCTACTCCCAGATATGCAAATCTATTGGTTAGCAGATTAGCCACTCTCCACAATAAAAACACCCTCTAGAATAATCTAGAGGGTGTTGTTTCATTAGATTTTGCGTTCAGCAACTGAAATACGGTTGATCGCACGCTGAAGGGCAAGTTCTGCGCGTCTGAAGTCAACATTTTCCTGCTTTTTTTCATGCAGGCGCTGCTCAGCACGTTCTTTTGCTCTTAGTGCACGCTCAAGGTCGATCTCAGAAGATTGTTCAGCGGATTGAGCAAGGATGGTTACCTGCTCAGGACGGACTTCAAGGAAGCCGCCGCTGACCGCAACGAATTCAGTATTGCTGCCATTTTTCAAACGGACAGCGCCAATTTGTAGCGGTGCAACCATTGGAATGTGGCCTGGCAAGATTCCCAGCTCACCTGTGCGAGCTTTTGTGCTTACCATTTCTACATTTCCCTCATACACCGGCCCATCGGGAGTAACAACACTGACTTTAATCGTCTTCATTTTTTACCCTCCTGGTCCGTTTTTAGACCTCTACACCCATACGTTTTGCATTCTCGATAACTTCTTCGATACGGCCAACTAGGCGGAATGCATCTTCTGGAAGGTGGTCATATTTCCCGTCAAGGATTTCAGTGAAACCTTTAACAGTTTCTTTAACTGGCACGTATGAACCCTTCTGACCAGTAAACTGCTCAGCTACGTGGAAGTTTTGTGATAGATAGAACTGAACACGGCGAGCGCGGTGTACGATTAACTTATCTTCGTCAGAAAGTTCGTCCATACCAAGGATCGCAATGATGTCCTGAAGTTCTCTGTAACGCTGTAATGTTTGCTGTACGCGGCGAGCTACATTGTAGTGGTCTTCGCCAACGATTTCAGGTGTTAATGCACGTGAAGTCGAAGCAAGTGGATCCACCGCAGGGTAGATACCCATTTCAGAAAGCTTACGCTCAAGGTTCGTTGTTGCATCCAAGTGGGCGAAAGTTGTAGCCGGAGCCGGATCCGTATAGTCATCGGCTGGTACGTAAATCGCCTGGATTGATGTAACAGAACCTACGTTAGTAGATGTGATACGCTCTTGTAATTTACCCATTTCAGTTGCAAGAGTTGGCTGGTAACCTACCGCTGAAGGCATACGGCCTAACAGGGCAGATACCTCAGAACCTGCTTGCGTGAAACGGAAGATATTATCCATGAAGAAAAGAACGTCCTGTCCTTGCTCATCACGGAAATACTCTGCCATAGTCAAACCTGTTAGGGCAACACGCATACGTGCTCCTGGCGGCTCGTTCATCTGGCCGAATACCATCGCAGTTTGCTTGATAACGCCAGAATCAGTCATTTCGTGGTAAAGGTCGTTACCTTCACGTGTACGCTCACCAACACCTGCGAATACAGAGATACCGCTGTGCTCTTGAGCGATGTTGTTGATCAATTCCTGGATTAATACAGTTTTACCTACACCGGCACCACCGAATAATCCGATTTTTCCACCCTTGATATATGGAGCAAGAAGGTCTACTACCTTAATACCTGTTTCAAGGATTTCAACCTCAGTAGAAAGCTGTTCAAAAGTTGGAGCTTCCCTGTGGATTGAATCGCGGCGTGCATCAGCCGGTAGTGGAGCGTCAAGGTCGATAGACTCACCCAATACGTTGAATACACGTCCAAGTGTTACATCCCCTACTGGTACAGAGATGGCAGCACCTGTATCTACTACATCCACTCCGCGCTTAAGGCCGTCAGTGGATGACATAGCGATTGTACGAACTGTGTCATCACCCAAATGAAGGGCTACTTCAAGGGTTAGTTCGATGTTAACATCCGCATCGTTACTTACAATTTTCAAAGCGTTATAGATCTCTGGAAGATTGCCGCTTTCGAACTTAACGTCAACAACCGGACCCATAACCTGGAGAACGCGTCCTTTGTTCATCTTGTTCCCTCCTAACGTACTTGTTCAAATATATACATCATGATGGGATGTGGACATCATGCCACATCCCCGATTGTCATCAAAAAATAATCATATGGCAGTATGCGCCAATTATATATTCTACTCGAGCGCTGCGGCTCCACCGACGATTTCGGTGATTTCCTGGGTAATAGCAGCCTGACGTGCACGGTTGTAGCTCAAGCTGAGAGAATTGATCAGCTCTTTCGCGTTATCCGTTGCATTTCTCATGGCTGTCATACGAGCAGCGTGTTCACTTGCTTTACTGTCAAGCAGTGCTCCGTATATCAAGCTTTCTGCGTACTGTGGCAAGAGAACATCCAGGATTGCTTCAGCATCTGGTTCAAATTCATAGGAAGTCAGCTTTGCAGATGCTGCCATATCAGTTAATGGCAACAGCTTCTTTTCATTCACTTCCTGTGAAATTGCGCTGATGTAATGGCTGTAGTATAAGTACAGCTCATCAAATGTTCCATCAGAGAACATGCCAACTGTACTGCTGGCAATGTCCTGGATCTCAGCGAAAGACGGCTGGTCAGCAATACCGACGATATCAAGTACAACATTCATGCCACGCTTTTGGAAAAAGTCACGGCCCACTCTGCCGATGGCGATAATTGCAAACTCATCATTTGATTTATGGCGACTTTGGATCGTTTGATAAACCTGACGAATGACGTTACTATTGTAAGCCCCTGCAAGACCGCGGTCTGAAGTTATCACTAGATATCCCGTTTTCTTCACCGGACGGCTGTTCAGCATTGGATGATTGGAATTTTTGCTGCCCATCGCAACTGAAGTAGTCACTTCCTGGATTTTTTCCATGTAAGGTACGAATGCTTTCGCATTCATTACTCCACGGTTCCATTTAGCAGCAGATACCATTTCCATTGCCTTAGTAATCTGGCTCGTCTTTTTAGTTGAAGTTATACGGGATTTTATATCACGTAAAGATGCCATTTAGGTTCTCACCACCCTTTTTCAAAGATTGTTCAAGTCAAATGTCAAGCTGGCCGGCAAGTCCTTCTGAACATACCGTGAAGGTTTGAGTTAAGGACTTGCCTGGCCTGGCCTGAATTTTTACTCAGAAACTGCAAACGTCTTTTTGAAGTCGTTAATTGCAGCAGACATATCGTCATCTGAAGGAAGTTCCTTCGTCGTACGGATATGGTCTAACACTTCTTTGCGGTTGTGGTCTAACCATGTATGGAATTCTGATTCAAAGCGGCGGATATCCTGCAATGGAATATCATCAAGGAAGCCGCGAGTTAGTGCATATAGGATCGCTACTTGCTTTTCAACAGATAGCGGCTTGTTCAAGTCTTGCTTAAGAACTTCAACCGTACGAGCACCACGGTTCAGTTTCGCTTGAGTTGCTTTATCAAGATCAGAACCGAACTGAGCAAATGCTTCTAATTCACGGTATGAAGCAAGGTCAAGACGCAGTGTACCAGATACCTTCTTCATCGCTTTGATTTGAGCGGATCCACCTACACGGGATACAGAAAGACCTGCGTTGATCGCTGGACGTACGCCAGAGAAGAATAGGTCAGACTGCAAGAAGATCTGTCCGTCTGTGATTGAGATAACGTTCGTTGGAATGTAAGCAGAAACGTCGCCTGCTTGTGTTTCAATGAACGGAAGTGCTGTGATTGAACCTGAGCCTTTAGCGTCGCTCAATTTCGCAGCACGCTCTAATAAACGTGAGTGCAAGTAGAATACATCCCCTGGATATGCTTCACGACCTGGAGGACGGCGAAGCAGCAAGGAAAGTTCACGGTATGCAGCCGCTTGTTTAGAAAGGTCATCATACACTACAAGAACATGCTTGCCATCGTACATGAATTCTTCCGCCATCGTTACACCAGCATAAGGAGCAAGGTATAGCAATGGAGCTGGCTGTGATGCAGATGCTGTAACAACGATAGAATATTCTAACGCGCCGTGCTTACGGAGAGTTTCAACCGCATTACGTACAGTTGATTCCTTCTGACCGATTGCAACGTAGATACAGATCATGTCCTGGCCTTTTTGATTAAGGATTGTATCGATGGCAACAGATGTTTTACCAGTCTGGCGGTCACCGATGATCAATTCACGCTGTCCGCGGCCGATTGGTACAAGAGCGTCGATCGCCTTGATACCAGTTTGCAATGGCTCATGAACCGATTTACGATCCATTACGCCTGGTGCAGCGTACTCGATTGGACGAGTTTTAGTTGTGTTAATTGGACCCATACCATCTACTGGTTGTCCAAGTGGGTTTACCACGCGGCCGATTAGCTGTTCCCCTACAGGAACCTCCATGATGCGGCCCGTACGGCGCACCTCATCACCTTCGCGGATGTCAGCGAAAGGTCCGAGGATGATAATACCGACGTTATTTTCTTCAAGGTTTTGTGCCATACCCATAACGCCGTTTGAAAATTCAACAAGTTCTCCAGCCATGACATTGTCGAGGCCATGAGCACGGGCGATACCGTCACCTACAGAGATAACTGTACCCACATCACTCACTTGAATTTCCGACTGATAATTTTCGATTTGCGATTTTATCAGCGCACTGATTTCTTCAGCATTGATGCTCATGAGTTTACCCCCTATCTACGAATCTTAGCCTAGCAATTTACGTTCTAAACGGTTTAGCTTGCCGCGCAAGCTGCCGTCATAAATGCGATTCCCAATACGGATTTTCAATCCGCCTAGCAATTCAGGATCTACAATATTTTGAATGCGAAGCGATTTTTTACCAACCTTAGCTGCAAAGCTTGCTGATAATGCATCACTTTCGTCTTCTGTTAAAGGGCGAATGCTGTACACTTTCGCGTCAGCAATGCCATGCTCTTCATTTGACAGTTCAACGAATTGATCGACCACTTCGACCATTTGGTCCTGGCGATGACGATCAATCAGAATCATTAAAGTATTCAATACGAAAGGATTCACCTGTGAAAAAGAGTCTTTGATGATCTCTTTTTTCTTCGCAGCTGAGACTTTAGGAGACTGTAAAACTGCATTTAAATCACTGGAATTCACTAAAACTTCCTTCACTACACGAAGTTCTTGTTCCACTTGTGCCAGAAGGTTATTTTCCTTCGATAACTGGAAAAGAGCCAACGCATAGCGCTTTGCTACCATTGAGTTGCTCATCGGCCTTCTCCTGCCTCTTGAATATAATCATTGATCAGCTTTTCTTGATCAGCTGCAGTAAGTTCCTTTTCAATCACCTTAGAAGCAATTAAAACAGAAAGGCTTGCAACTTGTTCACGAATAGCAGCAACAGCTTGTTCTTTTTGCTGTTCGATTTCACGCTTCGCAGATTCTTTAATGCGTTCTGACTCAGCACGAGCAGCCACGATGATTTCTTCGCGTTGAATATCGCCTTGCTTTTTCGCGTTCTCAATCAATTCTTGAGCCTCATTACGAGATTGCTTTAATAGTTCACGTTGTTCTGCTAGAAGCTTGCTTGTTTCTTGACGAGCTTGTTCAGCAGCGTTAATTTCGCCTGCGATATGCTCTTCACGCTGTTTCATGATGCCCATTAACGGACCCCAAGCGTACTTTTTAAGCAATGCTAGCAAAATAAGAAACATAATTAGCTGGAATACGATGTCTCCACCGTTAATACCTTCGTGTGCTGTTTCTGCAGCACCGAGTACAAATTGGCTTGTTAACACCCTCGATTCACTCCCTTCAAGAGTCTTTCCCTTTTTTGATTGAGCGAAAGGAACCTTTTGCTTCAATATAAAAGGATGAAATATATCGATTTGATTATTTTTCAATCATTATGGGTACATAAGAATGGCGAAGCATCAAATAGAATCGTCTTCGCCATTTGAATAATTTACGTAAGATTAACGGCCTAAAACCATGAACGCAATTACTACACCGATGATCGGCAATGCTTCTACTAACGCAACCCCGATGAACATTGTAGTTTGAAGTAAACCACGTGCTTCTGGCTGACGAGCGATACCTTCTACTGTACGTCCAACGATAAGTCCGTTACCGATACCAGCGCCTACTGCTGCTAGTCCGATTGCGATTGCTGCTGCTATAAGATTCATTATTTTGTTCCTCCTTAGTTTGTATAGAAAAATTTTTTAAAAAAATTGTTGTTCATATGAACAGGTTTATTTTTAATGGTCATGACTGACTTTATGGGACAGATAAACCATTGTTAACATGGTGAAAATATAGGCTTGGATCGTACCAACAAAGATGGAGAATCCTTGCCAAACCAGTGTTAAAGGAATCGCTGCGATAGTACCAACAATCCCCGATGCAGCCAAACCGCCTGCAAGCAAAGATAGTAATAATTCACCAGCATAAATGTTACCGTAGAGACGCAAACCAAGTGTTAGCGTGTTTGCAAACTCTTCAATAATCTTAAGTGGGAACAAGAATTTCATCGGACTGAAAAAGCCCTTTGCATATTCTCTTCCGCCCTTTAACTTGATTCCATAATAATGGGAAAGTGCAACCACCATTACGGCTAAAGTTAAAGTAATGATTGGGTCCGCAGTTGGTGATTTCCACCATAATGTTTCGTCAATCACGATTGCGAATGGCAGACCAAGCATATTGGACACGAAAATGTACATTAACAGAGTCAGTCCAAGTATGTGGAATCTTCCACCATCTTTCCAATCCATCGTGCTGTTGATGATGCCCTTGACGAAATCCATAACCCATTCAAAGAAGTTCTGGATTCCAGTAGGCTTCATCGCCATACGACGTGTAGAAAGAACAGCAATCAGAAAAACAATAACACTTGCTATTGTAATCATTAAGACATTAGCTAAGTTAAAAGTAAGTCCCAAAAAATGAACTAATGGAGCTTCATGATGCAACAGTATTCACCTCTCTTCCCCCGCTATTTATGTTGTAGAAAACTTTGAATAAAATAATCTATGATAATAACAACATAGGTTGTCATTAGTCCCACTACCACACTTGCCATATGAAATTGTTCTTCATATTCCAATGCAATCATTGCTGCGATTGCCGCTGTTGCCAATCGAGAGACCGACCCGAGCGAACGGACCTTTTTCCCTTGAGACACAGCCTTATCAAAGCTTTGCGCTCTTTTTGCTAAAAGCAATAAGATCATGAAACTGAATGCAGTTCCAAGAGCTAACCCTGCAAAGATTGATTTATAGGAGGTAAATCCCCAGCCAAGAACATAAACAGCTAAAAGTACGTACATATACCGACGTTGCCGATGAAACATTTGGTTTATTTCTGACATTAAAGATTAGTCTCCTGAAAAAAAGTGTTGGATCAAACGGAGCATGGCGTACACGCCAGCAGCCAATCCCATGAGTAGACCGAGAATGAGAAAAAGTGGTTCGGTTCCTACTTTGTGATCGAGCCATCTTCCTGAGAAAATGCCAATCAGTATAGATCCGACTAATTGAGAAAGAATCGCGGACGTTAGAGCCATTGCTTGCAATGGATTACGCTTGTTTTGACGCATTCAATCACATCCTCGTTTTAGGGATTGAACAGTCCGTATGTCTATGTAAGGATTTATTCTAGCAAAACATTTAAAAATATTGTCGAAATATTTTTGAAAACCCTATCATTTACACCTAGATAAGCATACAATAGGCTCCAATCAAAGTCAATCCATTGGCGTGAAAAAATTCACAAAGTTTTCACGTGCGTTTTATACCCTTTACCCTATCTAAAAATAACAATCCGAATAGTTTTTCAAAATAAAGCCGGCAAGGATTTCAGTTCCTTCCGGCTTTGTTTTCAATCTGATTTTTCTTGACCGATATAATGGTTTCAATCGTACTTTCACGTCCTGCCTTTTTGGCAAAAACCTTGGCTAAGTATACTCCTTCTTCTGGCAGATTTTCGACAAGAATTTCTTTTGTCATCATTCCTTTTTTAATTCCCCTACCCCAATCAAGGAAACCTATAAAGCGATACTGATCCGGATCGAAAAGGGCGATACCGAATTCATCAGCGCCGCCAGGCAAATAGACTTCGTAACGATAGGCACCGGCATTGTCAGCAGGTGCGAAATCAAATCCCATGACTCGTGGATAATCTGGTTCCTCAAGGACATACAAATAAGGAATTCTAATTTTATTTTTGCCATCATCAAGAACGAGGCTGCCATCCTGAATTTTTTTCTTTAAAAACTCCGGACTGGCAGTCATTGCGATCTCCACCATCTTCGTTTCATTCGGCTCAACGGAAAAGGAAAAAGGCATCTCCCATTCAATCCCTGTTTCCCAATTTGGCATCGAAAAAGAATAGTACTTCGTGTGTGTGCTTGTATTCCTGACTTCAAGCCTTGCACTATGCCGGTGCATATTATCTGCCAGCTGGAACTTTCCGAATTGCAGCGATCCCGGCTTGACGATGGTTTCGGTTTTGATCGCAGCTTCTGTCTGGATACGACCGGCTCCTTGTTCATATGTTCGATAATGTTGTCCGTCCCGATTCACAATCTGCTTGGCTGTGTTCATAATTGCCGCCTTGATTTCGTATGGTCCCCATTCTGGATGTGCTTGTTTGATCAAAGCAGCTGCCCCAGCCACATGCGGCGCGGCCATGCTCGTACCCTGCAGGGACAAATATCCTCCTGGAATTGTACTGTTTATGGCCACCCCGGGAGCAACAATATCCGGTTTGATTTCCCATGTTGACGTAACCGGGCCACGCGAGCTGAAGTCGGCAAGGATATCTCTTTCTTCTATTAATTCTATCCTTAATAGAGCTTGGCCTTTTATAAGCTGTTTTTTCAGGGATTCTCCTTCTTGTTTGCTGATCGCCGCCACTGGTATCGGCAGACTTTCCTCCAGGTTCCCGAAGAAAGTTCCTTTTGAATTGTTGTAAATAATGACTCCGACAGCTCCTGCGTTGAGGGCGTTCTTCGCTTTTTCTGTAAAAGTAAGCTGCCCTCGTTCAACGATCACAAGCTTGTCTTTTACATCTTTCATCTCATTTTTTCTGCCAATGCCAGCAAATACGATTTTCTCACTTTGGGTGTTATTCCATTGTTCCGACCCCTGCAAAGGCTCAAGCCGGATTTTCTTAGCTGAAACATTTCCCGTGGCATATGGGACTTTCATAGGCGGGGTTGAGGCTCCAACACTAATCGCTTTGGAAGCTGTTCCAGGTGATCCTACCGTCCATCGGTTCGGGCCCGAGTTTCCAGAAGAAGTAACTGCTGTAATCCCGCTATCTACAGCTTTATTGAGCGCAAGGCTGATGGGCAGGTCGGGGCCATTCACATCATTGCCAAGAGAAAGGTTCAGAATGTCTACCTTATCCTTAATCGCCTGGTCGATTGCAGCGATGACCTGTTCAGTTGTACCGCTCCCTCCAGGACCTAGCGCTCTATAGGCAATAATTTTAGCTTCCGGCGCCATTCCCCTCATTCTTCCATTCGCCGCTATAATCCCAGCTACATGCGTGCCGTGCAGGGTGCTTTTCATCCCAATTCCTTTTGTTTCCATCGGATCCTCATCCCCATCTACCAGGTCATGACCTCCAGCGTAATTCCTTCTAAGGTCCGGATGATCATAATCGATCCCAGTATCAATCACACCTATTGTTACACCCCTGCCCGTCAGCCGCTCACCATTCTTATCCAAAATGCTGCGGACAGCCTCTGAACCAATCAGTTCAAAATTATCGGTAAAACTATCACTTGACCGGTACGGTTTTGGATGATGATTTGGGTTTATTTCAATTTTTTTGATATCTGACATCGGGGTGATTTTCTGGTAACTGGTCGACAAATAAGGAGCATTTTCAACCTGATAGGTGCTTACTTCTGATACTAGTTTTATTTCATTCCGACCTTCTAGCTGTCTCAGCTCCGAAATAGGACCTTCCACCGAATATCCGTTGATCGCATGCTTGAAAATGCGGCGAAGCTTTATATTTTTGAATTTATGAAGCTGACCGCTGATCTCTTTTTCAGTCAATTGGTGCTTTGTCAGGACAATCGCTACTTTTTCCGCGGAAGGATCTTCTGCTGGAATTGGCGGATGCTGAAGCTTAATTGGTTTGAATCCAGCCATTAGGATGAAGGCCAGGAAAACGATTAGTATACTCCACTTTTTCAAGCTATTTACCCTCCCTTTTTTGAATAGATTTTGTTTAAGGGAGGTTTAGTATGCAGATGGAGATCAATTCTGCGTCTATTTTAATGTCATGGAGGATTATTCTACGAAAAACCTACTTAACTATTCCAAACAAAAAAGCACCCCTTATAAAAGAGGTGCTCATCACTTGCTTTTATTGATACTGACCAGGTCGCTTGTCAGTTTGTTTGAAGTAGAAGCGGATTGCTTCGCAAATACGTTCTGATGCGCGGCCATCTCCATAAGGATTTGAAGCCTTTGCCATTTTTTCATAGGCATCACGGTCTGTCAGAAGTTCGGTAGCCATGTCATAGATTGGCTGTTCTTCATTGCCGGCAAGCTTAAGTGTACCTGCCTCGATCCCTTCAGGACGCTCTGTAGTATCACGCAGTACAAGAACCGGAACACCTAGAGATGGTGCTTCTTCTTGCACTCCGCCTGAATCAGTAAGGATCAAGTGCGCACGAGATGCGAAGTTATGGAAATCAATTACATCAAGCGGTTCAATCAGATGGATGCGAGGATCATTTCCAAGCACTTCATCAGCAAGCTCGCGGACAACCGGGTTCAAGTGAACTGGATAGACAACCTGTACATCAGGCTGCTCATCAACAATCCTCTTGATCGCACGGAACATATTGCGCATCGGCTCACCAAGGTTTTCACGACGGTGGGCAGTCATCAGGATCAAGCGGTCATTGCCTAGCTTATCAAGCACTTCATGCTGATACGTTTCTTTTACCGTCGTTTTCAGCGCATCGATTGCAGTATTACCAGTAATGAAGATATTTTCTTCAAGCTTGTTTTCCTGCAGAAGATTTGCCGCAGATTTGGATGTAGGCGCGAAATGAAGGTCTGCCATTACGCCTGTCAACTGACGGTTCATTTCTTCCGGGAACGGCGAATATTTATTCCACGTTCTCAAGCCGGCCTCAACATGACCGACAACAATTTGATTGTAATATGCTGCAAGGCTGGCAACAAATGTCGTTGTCGTATCGCCATGCACAAGGACGATATCAGGCTTAACTTCCTTCATTACCTTGTCAAGGCCTTCCAAACCTCTTGTTGTTACATCAATCAATGTCTGGCGATCCTTCATGATGTTCAGGTCGTGATCCGGCTTAATATTGAAAATATCAAGAACCTGGTCCAGCATTTGGCGGTGCTGGGCAGTAACTGTTACGATCGATTCAAAATGCTCTGGGTGCTTCTTCAATTCAAGGACAAGCGGCGCCATCTTAATCGCTTCAGGGCGAGTCCCAAATATCGTCATGACTTTAATCGGCTGATTCAAATCAAACACTCCTTATTTAGTTCCAAATAAACGGTCGCCTGCGTCGCCCAGTCCTGGAACAATATATCCGTGGTCATTTAGCTTTTCATCTAGTGCAGCAATATATATATCAACGTCTGGATGTGCTTCTTTCACTGCATCTACCCCTTCAGGAGCCGCAATCAAACACATAAATTTGATGTGCTTTCCGCCACGCTTTTTAAGAGAGTTGATCGCTTCAATCGCGGATCCGCCTGTAGCAAGCATTGGATCGACTACGATAAAATCGCGCTCCTCGACATCGCTAGGAAGCTTGACATAGTATTCAACCGGCATCAATGTTTCCGGGTCACGGTATAGTCCGATGTGTCCAACCTTTGCAGCCGGGATCAATTTAAGGATACCATCAACCATGCCGATTCCAGCACGTAAAATTGGGATGATTCCAAGCTTTTTACCAGAAAGAACTTTGGATTTCGTCTTGTTGACTGGTGTTTCGATTTCAATTTCCTCGAGTGGCATGTCACGAGTGATTTCGAATGCCATAAGCGTTGCAACTTCGTCTACAAGCTCCCGGAATTCCTTTGTGCCTGTACTCTTATCACGAATATAAGTAAGTTTATGCTGGATCAATGGATGGTCAAATACGTATACCTTTGCCATGTGTATCTCTCCTTTTCAGGGTAAATGAGTTGTGAACACCTGTCTGTTATATGTAAGATCTGTTGAATCACACTTCGTCTAATTTTACAGAAAAACATTGCTGTAAGCAACCATTGCCGCCTAATGTATTATTTTAGTAATCATAGTCATTTTACCGCAAAAAAGCAGCCCTCATTCACAAAGGCTGCCTCAAATAATCAGAGCACTTTAACGCATCACCGCGCCGGGGGTCTGACCCCCGGCACGTTAATGTGTTAAAGTGTGTGGTTTTTATCGTTCTGGGTATAGTTCGAATTTGCTTGTTAGTTCTTCGACGCGTGTTTTTGCTTCTTCTAGTTTTGCTTCGTCTTCGTGGTTATTCAATGTGAAGGCGATTATAGAGGCGATTTCATCCATTTCTTCATGTCCGAAGCCGCGGCTTGTTACTGCTGCTGTTCCGATACGGATTCCGCTTGTGACGAAAGGACTTTCTGGATCGAAAGGAATCGTGTTTTTGTTCACCGTGATTCCGATATCATCGAGCACCTTCTCAGCCACTTTTCCAGTTAAGCTAAGTGAGCGCAGGTCTACAAGCAGAAGATGGTTATCGGTCCCGTTAGAAACGAGGTTGATTCCTTCCTTCTTCAAGCCTTCAGCAAGGCGGCTTGCATTTGAAATGATGTTTTGCGCGTATTGCTTGAAGTCTTCCTGTAGCGCTTCACCAAAAGCAACTGCTTTAGCAGCAATGACATGCATAAGCGGTCCGCCCTGGATCCCAGGGAAAATCGATTTATCAATTTTCTTCGCGAATTCTTCTTTACATAAAATCATGCCCCCGCGCGGTCCGCGAAGCGTTTTATGAGTAGTAGTCGTAACAAAATCAGCGTATGGAACTGGATTTTGATGAAGGCCAGCAGCAACCAAACCTGCAATGTGAGCCATATCGACCATTAGATAAGCTCCAATTTCATCCGCAATTTCACGGAAACGCTTAAAGTCAATCGCTCTAGGGTATGCACTCGCACCTGCTACAATCATCTTCGGCTTATGCTCGAGCGCTTTTTCAAGAACATCATCATAATTGATTAGATGTGTTTTCTCGTCAACACCGTACTCAACGAAGTTGTACTGGATGCCGCTGAAGTTAACTGGGCTGCCGTGCGTCAGGTGGCCGCCATGTGATAAATTCATGCCGAGGACCGTGTCTCCCTGTTCAAGGACAGTGAAATAAACAGCCATATTCGCCTGGGCGCCAGAATGCGGCTGGACGTTCACATGCTCAGCTCCGAAAATTTCCTTCGCGCGATCGCGTGCAATGTTTTCGGCAACGTCCACATACTCACATCCGCCATAATAACGGCGGCCTGGGTATCCTTCCGCATATTTATTCGTCAGCACAGAACCCTGCGCTTCCATAACTGCCTCGCTTACAAAGTTCTCAGAGGCGATTAATTCAATTTTCGTGCGCTGCCTCTTAAGCTCATCCTGAATCGCTGCATAAACCTGGCTATCTTGCTGTGACAAGTGCTTCACTATAGTTCCCCCTTCATTTGCTATATGTATTGATTCGTTATTTGAAAATTCATTCTTATTTTAGCCGATATTATAATGAAAGGAAAGGATGACTCTTTTTTATTCGTAAAAATAGAGCCAGATTCCTTTCCACTTTAGCAAGATTCATTTTCCTTTGTCCGCTCATATACCGCCCGAGCACCGCCTATCAGCTTCGGCCTTGTTTTCGCCAAAGTGACATGTGCATGGCCAATGCTTTTTTGCGGAACACGCACAGGAACAGCTACATGCCTCAAATGCATCCCTATCAGAGTGTCCCCGATATCGATCCCGGCATCTGCCTTGATGAATTCCACAACCACGGCATCATTCATCTTCTGATAGGCAAAGGAAGCCATCGCCCCGCCAGCAGTCCTGACTGGAACCACCGTCACCTCGTCCAGCTGCTTCAGCTCAGCCATTTCACGCTCCACTACAATTGCACGGTTAAGGTGCTCACAGCATTGGAATGCAAGCTGAACTCCTGTTTCAGCTTGAAAATCGCGAAGCTGGCTGAACACCATTTCTGCAACATCTTCCGTACCAGCAGTGCCAATTTTTTGCCCGATCATTTCGCTCGTGCTGCAGCCAACCAACAGCACCTGACCTTTTTTCAGTTGAGCCTGTTCATTAAAATCAGTGAGGATTGACTTCAGTTCTGCTTCCCAATGTTCGATTGCCAATGTCATCGCCCCCTTTGCAGTGATCTGGGCACAGGATGATCAATCCATGCCAGCCTCTTATGAATTCAACTTCCAATTAGCTTATTTTCCACTCTGGTTTTCATAGTCCTTAATTTTGCCCACACGATTTTCGTGACGTCCGCCTTCATATTCTTCGGTCAGCCATACAGACGCTATTTCCCGGGCAAGTCCTGGCCCGATGACTCGTTCTCCCATTGCGAGGATGTTGCTGTCATTATGCTGGCGCGTTGCTTTCGCGCTGAAAACATCGTGCACCAAGGCACAGCGAATCCCTTTTACCTTGTTCGCGGCAATGCTCATGCCGATTCCTGTTCCGCAGATTAAAATTCCCTTATCAAATTCTCCGTTTGCCACCTTTTCAGCAACAGGAAGTGCATAGTCAGGATAGTCCACTGATGTACCGCATTCACAGCCGAAATCTTCATATTGAATATTCATTTCGTCCATCAAGCTCTTTATTTCTTCACGGATATTCACTCCGCCATGGTCTGAAGCAATTGCAACTTTCATTGTAAAATCCTCCTATTGATTCCCGGCTTGCGGGGCAATAAATTCTACCGTTATTTTCTCATATTACTTCAATTTTATAAAGAAATCGGGTTAGTTTGCTCCACCTTGGAGATTTTTGTTCTTTCAGCTATTTTACATAATCATCTCTTTAGCTGTGAAATTCTATTAACGAACACAGACCTTTTATTGGCGATAAATTAAATTTATTGGCAACAAACCGAAAAAAATAAGATATTTCAGCGAACTGGAAATTCCACTTGTTTTTTTCCAGTTGTGATCATCTAAAAAATCAAAAAGAAAAGCCGCAGCACCCTAAGGCTGCGGCAAAATATATAAGTTGACTTAATTTAAAGCACGAACTTCGTAATCGTCCCTTTTAATTTATCTGCCTGGTTTTTCAGTTCGACTGCAAGCTGCTCGACGTTCTCGATCACTTCTGCTTGCTGTTCGGCTGCAGATGCGACACTCAATGCCCCTGCTGAAGTTTCTTCCGCAATCGCGGCCATTTCCTGTGACTGCGTTGACGTATGCTGGATTGTCTCCATTTGCGATTCTACTAATCCAGTAATGGTATGGATGACCTCGGCCATTTCGTTGATTGTTCCGGTCATTTCGTCAATGACGAGATTTGTTCTTTCCCCTTTTTTCGCTTCGCCATTGGCGGTTTCAACCTGTCTGCTGATTTGTCCAACGACATTCTGGACTTCAGACTGGATGTTCTGAATCAATTCAGAAATGCCCTGAACCGCATCAGCACTTTGATCGGCCAGCTTCCTGACTTCCTCGGCAACCACAGCAAATCCTTTCCCATGTTCCCCTGCCCTTGCTGCTTCAATCGATGCATTCAAGGCCAGCAAATTGGTCTGGGCTGCGATGTCACCGACAAGCTGGATGATCTGCTCAACCTTCACGGCGTTCTCTTCTAATCTTTTAACAGTCCCGAGCGATTCACGGTTATCGTTGGCAAGCCTTTCGATTCCGGAAATCAAGGAATGAATTGCGTTTTTCGATTCCTGCAGGTCTTTTACCATCTCGATTGAAATCGTTTCGGACGCCCTTGCTTTCTCCTGGACCTCTTCTGCAATCCTGATGACCTGATCTACCGATTCTGCGGTCGTTTGTGTGGATAAAGCAGACGAGTCGGCACCGGCCGCAATCTCTTTAATCGTTGTCGAGATGAGCGAAGCCTGTTCAGAAGCTGCTGCTGACTGACCAGAAATGACGATGACCTTTTCATTCGTTTCTTTAAAATTCGTATCAATCTGGCTGACCATTTCGCGGAGATTCGCCAGCATATTGTTGAAAGCCAGTCCAAGTGAACGAATCTCGTCATCCGATTTTGACAATTCAGCATCGGCGCCAATCTCGCCAGCCGCAGCCCTCATCGCAGATTGCTCCAGCTTTTGAAGCGGCTTAATAATCAATCCAGCTGCCACATAAGCTAGCAAACCTGACCAAAAGATTCCCATCCCTAGTACAGCTGCTGTATAAGCTAGTGAATTAATCTCCGTGAATTTTTGAATATAAGGATATAAAAAATAGATAAAGAATGCACTCGTTGAGTAAGTAATGATCGCCAAGACTGTTGTCAGCCAAACCATTTTCTTTCTCAACCCAAATTTATAGCTCTTTTTAGCACCCACTGATAATCCCCCTGATAAGTAATGAAATAGCCTTCAAGGTTATTATCGGAGTTTTTCTACGATTTTTTCTATACTTTCTTTAATTTCTAGAAAAGCTTCGCGATAAATTTGTTCATTCCCGCCAAAAGGGTCTGCCACATCTGGATTTAGATCGTCTTCCGCAAATTCCTTCAAGGTAAAAGTTTTATCCCAGGCACCTGGATATTGACTTAGAATCATTGCCTTATGGCTCTGTGTCATCGTTAATACTAATGTTGCCCAGTTCATCTCATCTCCCGTTAATGTAGAGGATCGATGGTCATGGCTAATGTTATTCTCCTGAAGCACAGCTTTCGCATTCACAGATGCTTCAGCTTCATTTACCGCATAAACTCCCGCTGATTTCACCTCAACCCCCGGGAGCTGCTTGCTTTTTAAAATCGCTTCCGCCATCGGGCTTCGGCATGTATTTCCGGTACAAACAAATAAGACGCGCGCCATGTTTTTCCCTCCTGTGATGTGCTGTTAACAACTTTTCTTCATTATATGATAATTATTCAGAGATTTCATTTCGGAGAAACAAGGTGCCGTGCGTAAAAAAATACACCTGATGACCAGGTGCACAAAAGGTTACTTTATAATGGCAAAAGCAATTTGATCCCAAACGCCAGCAAAATGCTGCCGCCAAGCGCTTCACTATATGTACCAAGCCAGCCCTGCACTTTCCGTCCAACCAGCAAGCCTGCCCATGTCAGTACCATTGCCGCTACGCCAAAGCACACAAGGACCAGTGCTGTTCTTGCGCCGTAAATCCCAAGCGTAAGTCCAACGGAGAAGCTATCGAGGCTGACGCTTAAGGCAAAAATAAATAAGCCTCTCCCAACCGGAGTGATCAGGCTTGCCTCATCCTCTTTAAAGCTTGACCAAATCATCTGCACACCTAGCAGAATCAACAGCAGGCCACCAATGTATCCGGCAATCGCCCCGAATTGCTCGGATAAAAACCTGCCAGCAACCATTCCAAGCAACGGCATCCACACATGGAAAAGACCGATGGTGACGCCAATTTTAAAGATATGTCTTTTCGTGAGCCTGAACATGCCCATTCCGAGACCTACCGAAAATGCATCCATTCCCAATGCAAATGCCATCAAAATCAATGTGAGTAATTCTCCGGCTATTGCTGCCATGTCTTCGCCCCCTCGGACTTGCTAATTCAGCATATGCACGTCCAAAAGGTTTTAGAAGTATGTATTATGGAATTGATATTCCAAAAAGAGAATAGATTTAAATGGGTGAAGCAGAAACCGAATTCCATAATGCTGATGTTGCATCACTCTTAAAAGATTACAAATTAAAAAAGGCGCTCCGAATATTCAGAGCACCTCACATGCTTATTCTATTTATCTATAATCGGCAGTCCTGATGCTTTGGAAAGCCTGTTCATGACCGCCTGGCCAACGCCATGCTCTGGAAAGACTTCGCCATAAATGATATCAAGGTCTTCTTGGTTAAAAGCACGCAATGTATCATAAAGGGCCTCGGCTACTGTTTCCAGCTTGCTTCTTTCTCCGCAAGCAATTACAACATTCGCATCGTAGAAATCTTTATTTTCTTTGGTCGTCATGACTCCGACTTTCAAGCCTTCGTTCCGTTTCTCCTGGACAAGCTGTTGGATTTGTCCACTTGATCCGTTTACAAGGTAGAAAGGAGCGTTCGGCGCGTAATGGCGATATTTCATTCCCGGTGCTTTTGGAGCCTGATCCGCATCCTTAAGCGCAGGATCGGCACTTACCTCACCGACTACTTCCTCCAATTGTTCCCTCGTTACTCCGCCTGGCCTTAAAATGACCGGAACCTCTGCCGTACAGTCGACAACTGTTGACTCAACCCCTACCCCGGTAGCGCCTCCATCGACGATTCCTGAAATCCTTCCAGTTAGATCATCCGCAACATGTGCAGCCGTTGTAGGACTTGGCTTTCCTGATAAGTTTGCGCTCGGTGCAGCCAGCGGCAAACCTGATACTTCTATCAATGCAAGAGCAACTGGATGGTCAGGCATTCTGACCGCTACCGTTGAAAGACCTGCTGTCGCTTTTTCAGACAGCACACCTGATTTCTGTTCTAAAATGATGGTCAGCGGTCCTGGCCAAAAGGCATCCATCAATGATTTCGCTTTTTCAGGTATAGCCTTTACAAAGGAATGAATCTGTTCCCTGTCGGATATATGAACGATCAACGGGTTATCCCCAGGCCTTCCTTTTGCTTCAAATATTTTTAATACTGCCTCGTCACTTTTGGCATTGCCACCTAAGCCGTAAACAGTCTCAGTCGGAAAAGCGACTACTTCATTTAACTTGAGTTTTTGTGCTGCTTCTATGATTTGTGGATATGTTTTTAAATTATCCACATTCTTATCCACTGTCCATATTATTGTTTCCATGTACATCCACCTTTTGCTTCTGGGTCTTCTTTCCCTTATACTAGTCCATTAATCCTTACTAGATAACCATATTTCTATGAAAGTATAAAAGAAGAAGAAGACGAACACAAGTTTTTATCCACAAATTGTGTATAAAATTAAGGATTCAGTGGATAACTTTTTGGATATATCCACAATTTACAGAATAATTTTCATAATTGCAGAGTTATCCACAGTTAAGACCTTTTTTAAATGACTTTTTCCCAAAAGTGTTTCGGGCAGCTCAGATTTGTTGACCATTTCAAAACCTATGCTGCCGAAGAAAGAAACCGCACTCATTTTATTTGTTACAAGATAAAGTGCTTCAAGCTCCTGGTTCTTTGCTGTAAGGAACGCTCTTTTAAAAAGAAGCATCAGGTCAGGCTGAGCGATTTCCGGAGAAACCACAAAAGAACGAAGCAAGCCCGCCTTTTCAACTGGCTCGACTCCAAGACACGCCTTCAATTCCCCTTCCATGTTCTCCATTAGCGAAAAGTTTTCTATTGACTCATTCAATCCTTCCGCACTTACACCTGCTTCTGTTAAAAATGCTTCCAATCTAGGGTGATCCTCTTTATTTGCACTTCTGATTTGCCATGTCATTTCCTTCACCTCAAAAATTAAGATTCTACTTAATGAATATGAGAGATTTGAAAAAGTAGAACCTTTTAAAGATGATAGGATGATTTTAAAAGCGCAAACACATCGTACAGCCCCGGCAAAATTGGAAACTTTCGTGGAAAATCTAACTTATAAAAAACATGGCAGCCATCATTTTGAATGAAAGCTGCCACGCCTTTGAGGTCTTGGTATTAGTCTTAATCTTGGTCTAACTTTAAAGTCTTCGTCTTATCTTGGTCTTTTAAACCGGATTATTAATCGTTGTTGTTACGTGAGCGGGAGTTGCCGCCTTTTTCGCCAATCTCTTTGTAGAACTCTTCTCCATGATTTTCAGCAGTTGCTTCTCCGCCCTTGCGTCCAATCTCCTGGTAGAAGTCTTTGTCGTGATTTTCAGAAGTTGCTTCTCCGCCTT
>NZ_JBALSS010000004.1:94524-98901 GCF_036967045.1 Bacillus sp. JJ1609
CTTTACGGCCGATTTCCTGATAGAAGTCGCTGCCATGGTTCTTGCTTGTAGCCTGGCCGCCCATGCGTCCTCGTTCTTCACGTGACATTTTACCATTATCATTGTTGTTATTGTTTCTAGCCATTTTACTCATCCTCCTTGAAATCTTTTTTGATGTTACACTCCATTGAATATCCTCCCTACTCCTTTCTAAAACTAGTAAATAGAGAATGTAAATTGCTTGTATAAAATCTGTAATATTTCTGGAAATTCCACTGGCACTTTTACCAATGCTTCCAAGTATTTCTCCATTTGTTAAAATGATTTTTATCTTTAACTTTTTATTAAAAGAGAGTTCTTCTGAAAACAACATTTTTATAGTGAAAAAGTTTCAATCAGTGATTTAGTTCACTAACTCTCATTTGCAGCATCGATATAATAAAATTAATTCACAAAGTTTTTTGAAAGGGGGAACGGCATGGAAATCAAAACAATTTATGAAAAGATTGGCGGCGAAGAGTCAATCCGAAAAATCGTAGACACTTTCTATCCGAAGGTGTACGAGAATGAGGAGCTCAGTCCTTTGTTTGAAGGAGATATCAATGAAATCAAGAGGAAGCAGTGGATGTTCCTGACTCAGTTGACCGGCGGCGGTGCCCTCTACAGCGAGGAATTTGGCCCCCCTAATATGAGAGCAAGGCATATGCCATTTGAGATTACACCAATCCGCGCACAGGCCTGGCTCAAATTGATGCACGAAACTCTCACTGAAACAGGTTTTATTGAAACAGAAGGCGGAAAGGCGCTGTTCGAGCGATTAAGCCAAATCGCTCCCATCATGATTAATAGATATTAAAAAAATGGAGGCACCTGTGATGGAAAAACTATCTTTGAAAGATTACCAAGAATTCAATGGGGAACGCTTCACAAAGAGAATTATCTTTAAAAAGGGCGAAAGCACTGTGTTCCTATTGAACTTCATGCCAGGCCAGGAGCTGCCGAAACACACTCACCCAGGAACAGAGGTCTTTATTTTAACAATGCAGGGTGAAGGAACATTCACAATTGATGGTACAGAAGTGATAGCAGCTGCGAACGAAACTGTCCATTCGACAGGATCCGAAGAGCTCTCCTATAAAAATACCGGATCTGAACCGGTCACACTTTATGTAATGCTGAACAAGATTCCTGATGATCGCTTCACCCAAAATCTCTAGAATGGACGCCTGGGGAAGTGATTCTCCAGGCGTTTTATCTCTTAAAAATAAAAAATCCACCCCGCAGCAGCAGGGTGGACCATTTTAACCAAAAATCCTGTCCCAAATCTCGACCAGGAAGAATGTAACTTCTACTTCTTCTTCCTCGCCATCCTCATAAACTGGCTTCTTGCCTTCTTTTTCTCCCTTATTCAACTTCTTTTCGCCTTCAGCTTTTGCTACCTTCTTAGACTTCTTATTACCCTCAGCCTGTGACTTCTCTTCTTCGCTGTCTAGCTTTACTTCACCTTTTTTATCTTTACCGTCGAATCCTTCACTTGTTGCTTCTCCGTTTGAAAAATCAAGGAAGCATAGCGGTGGATATAGGACGCACCACCAGTTTGCTCCTTCCCCTTCGCCAAGGGTGATTAGGATTGCTTCGTACTCACCTGCGGGGTAAAGGAATTGACCGTAAAGCTTTGTTGGGAATTGGACTTTATCAA
This sequence comes from Bacillus sp. JJ1609, assembly GCF_036967045.1. Classification (NCBI taxonomy): domain Bacteria; kingdom Bacillati; phylum Bacillota; class Bacilli; order Caryophanales; family Bacillaceae; genus Bacillus; species Bacillus sp. JJ1609. The sequence goes on from NZ_JBALSS010000004.1 coordinate 96,203, forward strand.
ATTCGGTTTTTACTGACTGTGTTGACCCTTCTGACTTCACTACCTGTTCAGCGATTGCCTGGATTTCCGGCAGCTTTGACTTGATCACATTCCTTGCATCATCCAAAGATGTTAAATCCTTGACCCACTTGGTAATCTCTTTATTGACCTCATCACGGACAAGCCTTTTGATTGCCTGGTCCTTTTCTGAATCGCTGTCGGCAAGAATCCTCAGCCTGATCGCCTCGTTCGGAATGACCGTTGCTTCCTGCGCTGTCACTTCATTTTTCGGACTATATAAACTTAAAATTGTACCTGCACATAATAAGAGTATGTATAAGATTGCTGCTGATTTTTTTGTCATCATCTTTCGCACCGCCCCTTCACTAGTCACAGTGTGGACAGATTGATAGATTCTTAAACTAGTAATTTTGAAAAAATTCCCGCCTTTTTCATTCAAAGACGGGAAAGAATTACTTATTCTATACCATTTCTGCAAAAACCATCCTGTCTTTGCCATTGATATCAAAGACGATTTCCACGTTCGAGTGTGGAAAGGTATTTTTTAAAAGAGCGGCAACCGCTTCACCCTGCCCTGCGCCAATTTCGAATCCGACAAGCGCCCTTTCCTTTAAAACAAGGGGCAGCTCGTCCATAAATCTGCGATAAAGGTCCAATCCATCTTTACCGGCAAACAGCGCCATATGCGGCTCGTGCTCCGTTACAATGTCTGACATCCATTCTTGATCAGCAATCGGAATGTAAGGAGGATTAGAGATGACAGCATCCACTTTTTTACCTTGTAAAATGAGCGGCTGCAGCAGGTCTCCATGGATAAAATCGATTTCCGCCCCTAATGTAACTGCATTTTTCCGCGCCACTCCCAACGCATCTTCTGAGAGATCGATGGCCGTTAACTTAAGGGCTGGTTTTTCAAGCTTTAAGGTAACTGAAATCGCTCCGCTGCCTGTGCCAACATCAACAAGCTCAACCGGATGGCCTTCTGGAAAAAGCTTTTCGAGACGTTTTAATGTTCCATAAACTAGTTCTTCTGTTTCTGGACGGGGAATGAGTACATGCTCATTGACTTCAAAGCGGCGGCCATAAAACTCCTCAGAACCGATAATATACTGGATCGGCTCACCGTCCGCATGCCTTTTAACGGCTTCCTGTAAAATGGCCCACACACCTGCATCGAGATCATCGCGCATCATCGCCAGCATAGAAGTCCTGGAAAGTCCTGAAAAGTGCCGAAGCAGCAGTTCACCAGCGTACTCCTCACGATGATGTTCTTTTAAAAAAGAAGAAGCCCAATTGAGGGCTTCAAATATTTTAACGCTGTGATTACTCATTGTTTGCACTCTCAAGCCTTTGAGACTGGTCTTCCATTATCAAAGCTTCGATGATTTCATCCAGCTTACCTTGAAGGATCTGGTCAAGCTTTTGGATCGTCAAGCCGATGCGGTGGTCGGTAACGCGATTCTGCGGGAAGTTATACGTACGGATACGCTCAGAACGGTCGCCAGTACCTACTGCTGATTTACGAACTTGGTCGTACTCAGCCTGTGCTTCCTGCTGGAACTTATCATAAACACGGGCGCGAAGAACCTTCATCGCCTTGTCTTTGTTTTTATGCTGTGATTTTTCATCCTGACATGATACAACGATTCCTGTTGGAATATGTGTCAAACGAACAGCTGACATTGTTGTGTTAACGGACTGTCCGCCGGCACCGCTGGATGCGAACGCATCGAAACGGATATCTTTGTCATGCAGTTCAATTTCAACTTCTTCCGCTTCCGGAAGGCATGCAACAGTAGCAGTGGAAGTATGGATCCGGCCGCCTGATTCCGTTTCCGGAACACGCTGAACACGGTGCGCGCCATTTTCGAACTTCAATTTTGAAAAAGCGCCATTTCCATTAATCATGAAGATAATTTCTTTGAAGCCGCCAACTCCTGTCGTGCTGGCATCGATGACTTCTGTTTTCCAGCCCTGCGTTTCAGCAAAACGGCTGTACATCCTATAAAGGTCGCCTGCGAATAGAGCAGCCTCGTCACCGCCAGCAGCACCGCGGATTTCCATGATAACGTTCTTGTCATCATTAGGGTCTTTAGGAATAAGAAGAAGTTTAATGCGGGCTTCAAGCTCTTCAATACGTGGTTCAAGCTCCGAAATTTCTTCCTTTACCATATCACGCATCTCTGCATCAAGCTTATCCTCGAGCATTGCTTTCGCATCAGTCAATTGTTCTTTGACTTCCTTATATTCACGGTAAGCCATTACGGTTTCCTGGATATCAGATTGTTCCTTGGAAAACTCGCGAAGCTTCTTGGAATCATTGACGATTTCCGGGTCACTTAGTAGCTCATTCAATCTTTCATAACGATCCTCAACTGCTTGAAGACGATCAAACACGGTCATTCACCTCTATTTTAATATCCTGATTAGGATCAATCGATTTCATTAAACTTGTTTTCGCACCTAATGTCGATTTTTATAGTATTTTCATTCGTAATGCTCTTTTTCAAAACGGGACTTCAATAGAAACCAACATGCTACGAAAAGAGCTCATAACATTCTAATTATAGTATAGGTGAAAACCTCAGTCAAAGCCATTCTGCTGGATATGGACTTTTACGAAGTGAATTAACTGATAAGCTCTATTAAACAAGGCTGTTGATTTTCGTTCCAGGCGCTCCGCTTTCCGCGGGGCTGGC
>NZ_JBALSS010000004.1:98932-101030 GCF_036967045.1 Bacillus sp. JJ1609
CCGCAGGAGTCTACGCGCTCCACTACAATCAACAGGGTATGAAAATCAACATTCAGCTTTACCAGAGCCAACTGATACATACTTGCATTTTTAGCACAATTACTTTAAAGCTAACGACCTTATGTATATGTAAAAAGCATGCCCTGTCCCGAGCATGCTTAAGCCATTTTACTCAATATCCACATTGATTTCATAACGCGGCAAGGCTTTGGTCAGGTTCTTTTGAAGCGAGTTTTCGGCACTCACCAGTTCCTTTTTGGATAGTCGATTCCCAGGGTGGGCTGTTACATTCATGGTTCCACCATTGATCCAAATCGACCCAGGCTCAAAGCCTTGAGCAGAAATCACTTCCTTTGCTTTTTGGACATCCTGGGAAAAATTATGGCGGTTCTGGTTATCGGTATTTGGCAAGTTCGGGTTTTGGTCGCCCATGGTCATGTCATTGTCTTGATCCTTTGTAAAATTCGGACCATCTCCGCCGCGAACGCCATTATCATTCGTTGTGAGGTCTTGTCCTGCGGTATCCTGATTTTTGTCGTATGTCGATTCTGTGTTATCCTGGCCGCACCCCGAAACGATTATCATTCCAAAAATAAGCATCATCAATATTTTTTTCATATTATGGCACCTCCCAACGATAGGTTGCCCAAAATTACTGAGGGAATGCACTGGTTATTACGTTGAGATTTTTTTCCGCTTAACACCTCATTTTGTGCTTCAAGCGACTTGATTAGTTTTACCAGCGTTAATACCTAACAAAAAAGCCCACCCAAATCTCCAGGGCGGACTTATAAAAAACAAATTATGATAAGCTTTCCGTTATTTTTTCAACTTTCAGCTCGTTTGGCGATTTTGGCACTTCATGGTGGTGCCTGCAGCGCGGTTCATATGCTTCAGATGCCCCAACGAGAATGATGGGATCGTCATAAGAGGCTGGCTTGTCGTTGATCAGGCGTTGTGTTCGGCTTGCTGGTGAACCGCAAACGGCACAAACCGCCTGAAGCTTGGTCACATTTTCGGCAACTGCCATTAATGCCGGCATTTGGCCAAATGGCTCTCCGCGGAAATCCTGGTCAAGGCCGGCTACGATCACTCGATATCCACTGTCTGCAAGATGCTGGACAACCTGAACGATTTCCTGGTCGAAAAACTGGATTTCGTCGATGGCAATTACATCGATATCAGGGTTGATATGCTGGAAAATATCTGTAGAGTTGGCTATAGGCATTGCTGTAACAGCAGTTCCGTTGTGCGATACAACCGATTCTTCGCTGTAGCGGTTATCGATTTTCGGCTTGAAAACGGCAATATTTTGCTTGGCAAACTGAGTTCTGCGGACTCGGCGGATCAACTCTTCCGATTTCCCAGAAAACATGCTGCCGCAAATCAGTTCGATCCAACCGCTTTGTTTCATCACGTACATGGTCGGCCTCTCCTTCCTCGCTGGTTCAATTTCTGCAAATATTCGTTAGATATAAATGTATTTAAAAGGCTAACCTTTTTTCAGCTTTTTCCATTATAACAAAAAAAAGAGCCAAATCCAGACTGAAAAATGAAGTTCGTTAAATTAAAATTTTTATAAAATCTATTTGTTATGTACCCAGGTACATCTAAATATAGACAATAAAAAACAGGCAAGTCACAAAGCTTCTTGCCTGTTTTTTGAATTCTACTATTGCTGTTGTTCGTTCTTAAGGCCGTACTTCTTGTTGAAGCGGTCAACACGTCCGCCAGCTTCAGCAAATTTTTGACGTCCAGTATAGAAAGGATGGCACTCAGAGCAAGTTTCAACGCGAATCTCGTTCTTTACAGAACCAGTTTCAAATTCGTTTCCGCATGCGCAAGTCACCTTAACTGTCTTGTAATTTGGATGAATTCCTGATTTCATTCTTTTCATCTCCTTCCGCCCTGAATCATATCCGAAACAGAGTTATAAATGACAGCAAATATAGTACTTGCTGTTTTTGTAAAAACACACTGTAGCTAGTATAACAAGTACTCACATATTTTTCAAGCTTGTTTTAATTACCATAAAAAGTAAGCTGCGTTAAATTAGACTGTTGATTTCCGCTCCAGGCGCTTCGCTTTGCTCCTGCGG